>NZ_JWGX01000047.1:0-18038 GCF_000813075.1 Shewanella sp. ECSMB14102 | reverse complement strand
GCCTGACGCATCCATTGCAGCCGCTGCTGCAATATCTCATCCACATTGGGGGCATTACGGGCAATGAATTTGTTAGCACGGCCATCAATGCTGAGCCCCAACTGCTGCTCCGGAAAATCCTTGAAGAAAAAGCTAGAGAAATCATGCTTAGCATTAGGATCATTCATTAAAACTCTGGAATCTTCGTTATAAACTAATGTCTTAAGTTCAGGTTCCAGGTCTCTAATCACGTACTTGGTAGGCCCATATTTCGCAGCCTTACTACGCAATTCCTCCACATACTCCAGCCATTGCTCAAGCCTATGCTCACCGGTGATCACCCCTTTCTTTTCTGCCTTATCATCCTGATGATAGATATCGATAGAGAACTGCGGTTGACCATAACCCGAGGTGAGCAGTTGCATCTCTTGGGGTAACTCAAACTCAAAACGGCCCACGCAGTGTTTGGTAAAAACCATACTCGCCGGTCCTTGCTGCATTTTTTCCGCTTGCGCCATCACAACTTCTCCCTGCCAAAAACAAACCATTACCAGACTGCCGAGCAGCCCTTGCTTGATAATCTTGCGATAACCCTCTGCCATCTCTACCCCTTGAATTTCTGGTGAATATCCGGCAGCCAAGACTGAAGCACACCGACCATCAGTTCCCTGACATCGGGGCAATTGTAAAACCCCTGGTGATCCTGGGTCGCCACCAAGCCGATAGTCTGCACCCCTTTGGGATACTTGCCCGCGCCTTCATGCACGGTACCATCACCCTTGGCCGTCTCGCTACCCAACCTGAAGCTGGCGCTTTGAGCCCTAGGCGGCATGTGGGCATGGTGATGGCCATAGCGGTTCTGCTCCATCCAGCTCTTTAACTTGCGTTCATGCTCGGCCAGCTCACTGCGGCTCAGCAGCTTGACTTCGCCCTTGACCGAGAGCCAGTCGTGGTTTTCATCGCCTATGACTTGCCAGCGCTCCACCGCCGCCGTCTCCAGCCCCGGGGTCAAGCTGTTCTGCAATTGCCACTCACAGGTGTCAAACGCCTTGGTGTCCGGGTTATTGCTGTAGAGCAGTGTGGTCGTTGCGTGAAAGTTAGCCGCCAGTTGGTCATGAAATTTCTCACAATCAGTGATACGTTTTGTAAATGCTTTCTTATGTTCTATTAACTGCTCATCCGTTGATGTGCCCAGCTCAGGTGCCAACAAGGGAGGCTGCACCAGGCTATACCAGGTATCGAAACGGCGGTAGAAATCATAAATGCCACTGCCATAGCCTATCTGCAACAGTTCTCGTTTGACGGCTTGTTTCGCCGGGTCCTTATTGACAAACAGCCACTCCCCCTTATTGGCCACATCCACATAGAGCTTATTGGGCATCAGCTCCAGCCCGCCCTGACAAAAGCCCAGTATTGCCGTGGTATCGGCGGCGTTCTTGCCCAGCACCATTTTGACGACCTGCCCCACAGCACCGTGGCCGACGGCGCCGCAGCGAAACTGAAAATAGGTGGAGGGGCTGCCGTGGGTTGGCATAGCGCCATGGATAACCGCTTCGACTTGAGATTCCAAGCCGCTTAGGATAAAGCCGGCGCGGGAGGCGTATCCGCCCATGGAGTGACTGATGACCACAAACTTAATATCGTCCCTGGTCAGCCCCAGGTTATCGCCTTCTTTATCTTCTTCGAGTAACTGTGTCCTGAATTCCTCAAGTTTATCCTTGAGTCGCTTCCCGGCGTATTCATTGCTGCGCATCCAATTATAGCCCACGGCAAATACCGGGAATTGCAGCCCGGGATACAGGCGTTTAAATAACGGCTCCTTCGACTCAAGATATCTAAGCAGCGGGCCATAGCTGTCCCACAACACCTCGCCCCAACCCCGACGCTTTTTGAGTTCCATCTGCGACTTGGGTACTGAGGTATAGACCCTGAAATAGTCTTCGGTGCCTGGGTCTTCCACCAATAAATGATCATCCCGATCGATTATCGGATCCCCTTTCTTTTTAGTTTTACCATTAACCAACAAGGCCTTACGCTGCACCGGGCCGGCAAAAATCAAATCTTTGATCCGATGCCAGGCGGCGGCTTTGGTTCGGTACTTACGGCCGGTTTCCGCTATTCCGCGTCCCTTTTCCTTTATCCCTATCCACTTTCGATTAAACCATTTACCTATCCCCTCAAAGAAACCATCATCATCGTCCGCCTGCGCCGCAGCAAGCTCGGCTTCACGTTCGGCCTTCAGCTCCATGGCGGTACTGCTGGGACCACTGAACTTTCCCCCGGCAGCAGGATCCCATACTGAGTCGCCACTCTTTTTATTCATCAATCGGGTGCCCATAATGCCGGGGACGAACACCAGCGCCACAATACCCTTGCGGCATTTACAATCGGCGTTACAACTCATAACCAGACTCCTTAACGGTCGCTTGCCGCTCTTTGGCCCACTGCAACAAGATAGCCGCTCGTCCTGAAGGCAAGCCGGTCTTGGTGACTATGGCACTCACTTTCGGGTCATCGAGTGACACTTGTGCCAAAAACAAGGCCTCGGCCACCAAGCGCAGATGGCCCAGCTCGGTGAATCCATATTGATAAGCCTGACTCACTTGCTGCTCGAGCCAGTCATAGCATGCCTGCTCATCTGTTGGTGGACTTTCCAGTGATAATAGGTGACGTGCGAGGGCATGGATCTGGTTTCGCCTTTGCCAGTTTGGCATCGCATCCATGATTTCCTGACTCAATTCCCAGCTCATTCGCTTCTCCTTAAGACACTGTCAAGGCAGCATCTCCCTGAATGACTTTGCCGCCATGGGCCGTGGACGCACCCTGCAATACCACGGCAATGCCATTGACCGTCAAACTCGGATGTCCCTGAACCAGGGTATCTGGCCCGCCAACCTGGCAGTCACACTTGTGCCCGGTTAAGGCCACAGGAATACCGTTGACCGTCAGAGCACTTTCTCCCTGGTTTATCGGTCCACCAACATGAGGGGTATTGCCGCTGAACATAGGGCAAATATGTTGATGTCCTTTCAAAGCAACCGGAGTCCCCATATTAATCCTCCTTAATCGATATCGCCTGGCAGCCGTATCCGTCCGGCTCCCTTTGCCAATTCAGCCAATGGCTATTGAAATGAAAGGGGTTAAGCGATGCATAGAGCACTGACCCCAAAGGCTCCAGAAATGCATCCCTTCTGGCCTGCGTTTCTTCGGTTAAATAGTGATGTAAGACCCTGGGGTCGTAGAAACGAAAACGAGTAGTTTCACCATCAGGCTTGACGGCATACAACCTTTGCCCCAGTGCTTCTTTCAGTGACTGCAGGGCTAGCTCACTCTTGCACCACAGCGCGCTGTGACCATGGGTGTCTTTCTCCAGCATCAGTTGTATCAGCTCATCCTGTCCCGCAAGATGGAGTAACCAGGGGCCGTTATCCACCAATGCCTGATCCCTGTAATCAAACAGGCTATGACACTCGGCTCCGGCCCCTTTGGCAAACCACAAGGGCTCGGGGCATAGCGCTGCATCCAAGACCAAGTAGTTGGGCCCAAACGCCTTGAGGCTATTTTCTTTCACCATAGTCATACTGTTATTCTCCGCAATCGGGACAAAGATCGACTATCGGGTTGCCCTCTTCTGCGGCACTCTTCAACGTCGCCAATTGAGGCTTGGCTCCGGTTGTTACAGCCACTGGCCCCTTGAGCTTGATATTGGGAGCTTCGAGAGTGATCCCGCCGGAATCTATAAGTATCTTGCCTCCTGGCCCCTGAATAGTGACTTTCTCCGAGCCATTGAGGGTGAGCGACTTGGTGTGCACCAGTACACTTTCACCGGCTTCCAATAACACCTTTCCCTCAACCTTCTGGGTGTAATGGCCGCCCACTTCCAAATCGTGATTGGCTCTGGAGTACTCGTGACGACGATCCATGACTTCGAGGCGATAATGACGCTTGATCAGGGTTTGCCTGTCTCTGGTCACTTCCAGCTTTTGATCCTGACCAATCAATGCCTGCTGATCTCGACCTATTTCCAGAAACTCATCCTGCCCCACGTTCAGGCGCTGATCCCGCCCTATATGCTTTTCTCTATCGTTACCCACCTGATAGTGCTGGTCGTGGTTGATCTCCAGCTTATGGTCTTTCTGGGCATGCAAATAGATGAGCTGATTTTCGGCGGCATCCTCAAAACTCAACTCATTGAATCCCGGCCCCTTGTGGGTTTGGGTCTTGAGCACGGTTTTGGTTTTGTTGGTCGGCAATACATAGGGCACAGGGTTGGCAGCATGGTATGTGCGACCGGTAATGATAGGTTGGTCCGGATCGCCTTCAAGAAAAGAGACTATGACCTCATGACCAATGCGTGGAACCGCCATAAAACCGTACTGACCACCGGCCCACCCCTGGCTGACACGAACCCAACAGCTGCTGTGCTCATCGGCCCGGCCATATCTGTCCCAGGGAAACTGCACCTTGACCCGGCCAAATTCATCACAAAAGATCTCTTCATTATCCGGCCCCACGACAATAGCCATGTGTGGCCCTGTCACCAAGGGTTTGGTGGCCGGAAGCGGTAACCAGGGAAGGTGCCCTTCAATGGCAAGTAATTCATTATCATATTGGGTCGGGGTGGTACTGTTACCTTCTTCTGCTGCGGCGCCCTGTACACCATGGTGTTTCACGGCAACCAGCAACCAATCACGGTTAAACGCCGCTTCTGGATGTTCGCCCAAGTTGAACTTGATACCGGCACCGGCATCAACAATATCGGACATTGCCGATGCCATTTGGGTTTCATTCCGTAACGCCTGCAATCTGGCGCGCGTGAAAAGCTCTCCCTGGGCGTCATCCTTGTAACGCCCAGGATAATCATAGTGCTCATAAAGCACTTCAGATCCCGCTTGCTGGAAGTCGAGCTGATTGGCAATATCATCCTGTAAAAAGCTATAAGCGGGCTTTTTGAAGCTGTAATCCTTGAGTTCGGCCTTGGCACTCGCCAGTTGCTTGGCGTAACTGAAGCTGCGGACAAAAGGCACTTCGCTGTCGCCGCCGCTCAAGGCGTTATAGGGGAATAGTTGTTTGGCCGCTGGCAGCTTGCTGGTGGCATCACAGAAAATCAGCGTATGTTTGTCATCACTGAATTCGAAATACCAGAACACCCCAGCCTCAGCCGCAAGACGGGTGATAAAGTCAAAGTCCGACTCCCGATACTGAACACAGTATTCGCGCTTTTCCGACTCGTAGCGTGCATCCCAGCTGAAGGCATAATCACTGATACCCATTTCATCAAGCAGGGTGCTGAAAATCTGTTTGAGGGACTTTTCCTGAAAGATACGGCTGTTTTGTCTCAGCCGCAGCCGCGCCATGGCAGGTTCCATGGTCAGCCTGTATTGAGTATGTTTATGGCCTGAGTCTTCCTTGGCAAAGCGACTGACTATGCCGTGAAAACTCCTGACTCGAACACCGTCCTGCCAAATACTCAAGACGCCATTCTTATCGACTATCTGCTCGGCAGTAATATCATCCCTGCGGCTCAGTAATATCAACTCTCCCTTGAAGGGCGAGGACAACTGCTCATCAAAATCAAACGACAGCAGGTTGAAACTATCGTCCGCCTCCGCTTCTGCCTTGAAATGAAACCGCAAACCACTGCCAAGATAAAACATAGCCGGTATCCTTGTTCGAGTTCGTCCTGACTCTAATCCGATAGAATCACTCTTTTATTGCCATTGAGACGCTACTTGGAAAAACCTTGTATCAGATAGCAGAATGTATGCGGGCAAACGCTCGCATACATTCAAGCAAATCAGTCGTTGACTGAATTACGCTTCGATGGGCTTACGCCAATCGTCGGCACCAGAGGTACCGGCGCTGACGTGATCCCAGTCTATCTTGCGATAGGCCATGGACACTTCAACCAACTGAGTAAAGTCGGCTTTGTTGGGATCCTGGCAGTGAGGCATATGACAGTTGATATCAATGATGGTGGCGCCTTCCAGCTTGGTGGTGAAGAAGTGCTCTTGCTTACCTTCGATAGAAGTGCGGTACCACTTGAGCTCAACCTTGGTCAGTTTCTCACCGGAAGAGAGCGAGTTGTACATCAAGGGAACGGCTTTGTTCAGCGCAACAGTGAACTTGAACGGCTTGTGCACACGCTGACCGGAAGGCATGCCGGACTGAGGGTCGGTTGGTACAGTCACAATGTGGTTGAACTCCTGAACCAGCATCTCGTCTTCATGGCCTTCCACAAAGATGTCACCGACGGATTCCGCAGTAAAGGCGCCGGCAGTGAGGTTGCCCTGAGTTTGGCCTTCGATAGAGATATAACATGGTGTTGGCATGATAAATTCCTTTTTAAAAATTCAAAGAGGTTTTGGATTAACCTTCCTAGCTAAAGCAACCTTCGCGCCAAAATTTAATCAATTGATTTCGTTACTGTTTAAAAAATAGCCCAACTGGCTGGGCAAAAAATTGCCCGAACTTGAGCAAAAAATTGCCCGGCGGGCAAGAAATTGCCCAATCAATATGACGTACTTTAAATGTGAAAAACTTCCGCTTTGAGGTGTTATGACAAGGCAAGACAGATACATAATATCACCAGCAAAACACGCTAGCGGTTGTCATCGTGTGCCGGTGATAACTAGAGTCCGGAGCCAACGGCCTTAGTGCTATGGAACATGGTTTATACATGGGTTACGGCCAATCGATGATGAATGCTTGCAACTCCTATCGCCACTGATCAGGGTAAGCATCTTTTTGCCTAGATAATTTCCAAATAGTAGATCATTGCACCTATATCGTTTCTGAGTGGTAACTTGACGCAGTTAGAACATCAAGCTTGGTGAGCTGGGCTTCAAGAGCACATGTTCGGGAACCCTTGCGCTACAAGGGTTCTGCAAGGTGTAGCACAAATAGGAACCGTTATTTAGGGATTGTCTGGGGGAGTGAGTAAACTTCTAATGGAAAGTTAATGCGATGGGCGAGGTTAAGTTTAAGTTGATGACAGAGAAGTATTGAAAATATTGCTTGTCATTCTCTCACTCGCGAATGGACACAGTTTTGGCCCCTTTTTGTTGACATCGCAAGGCGGGAGTTTAACTATGTAAATGAGGACGAAAATGGTTCCGTTTTTGTTCTAACTATAAGCTATTGTTGAACTTTTTCTATTGTCATACACTATCGGGCCCTTTGGTTTGTTGGTTGGGGCTGCATGCGTTTTTTATCTGCACGTTTGTTGCTGCTAATGGCTTGGTTGGCCGCGAGTTTTACCCTGGCCGTCGAGATAGGCGACACGGCCGTGGTCGGTAAACTCTATTTCAGCGGCGCCGAACTGCCCGGGCAATTGACTCCAGAGGGGGCCGCTTGGTGGCCGGAGCCTATGTGGTTGCTGTGGCTCATGGGCCTTTGCAGCTTCTTTTGCCGTTTTCGTTGTTTTGCGCTCTGGCTGCTTGCTTTGCTGGCGGTGCAACTCAAGTTTGTTATTCGGGTCGACGACAGCCTGCTGTGGAGCAGTTGGCTAGTGCTGCTATTGCCGACACAAGTGTTGTTTGGCCTGATTCTGCTGTTGATTGACCGGGGCGAGGGCGCACGAACCCAGGTAATCACCTTTGACTGACGATAGTCCAAGTCCCAAGCCGTATTGAGGGAGAATAATAGATGTCCAGAAAAGCCAGAGCCGCCATGGTCTCGGTCTGCTCCAATATTTCGCTGATCATCATGAAGGTGGCGGCGGGTATTGTCAGTGGTTCGGTCAGTATCATTTCGGAAGCGATTCACTCCGCCATGGATTTGGTGGCGGCCTTGATCGCCCTGTTTGCCGTGCGCCGAGCCGATGTGCCGCCGGACTGGGATCATCCCTACGGCCACGACAAGATAGAGAATGTTTCCGGGGTTATTGAGGCGCTGTTGATTTTGGCGGCGGCCGGTTGGATTATTTTTGAGGCCGTCGGCAAGTTGCTCAGCCCCTCAGAGGTAGAAGGCCTGGGCTGGGGGGTATTGGTGATGCTGTTGTCGGCGCTGGTAAACACAGGCGTCAGTGCCTATCTCTACCGGGTGGCCAGGGAAGAGCAATCGGTAGCGCTTGAGGCTGATGCCCTGCACCTTAAGGCCGATGTGCTCACCTCGCTCGGGGTCGCCGTGGGGCTGTTGCTCATCTGGGTGGGCGGTTATTTTGGCCATAACTTGGCGCTGCTGGATCCCATAGTGGCCATAGGGGTGGCGCTGTTTATTCTCAAAGAAGCGATAAGCATGCTGGATCAGGCCTTCAAGCCGCTGCTGGATCACAGCATCAGCGAAGAGGAGCTGAACCAGGCCGCCGAGATAATAGCGCACCACTGTCCCAGCGAAGGGGGTTTTCACGACTTGCGCGGCCGTCAGGCGGGCCGGCGGCGTCACATCGACTTCCATCTGACCTTGCCCAAGGAGATGAGTGTTGGCCATTCCCATGCCATTTGTGACCGTATCGAGCAGGCCTTGATGGCTGTTATTCCCCATGCGGCGGTGTTTATCCATGTGGAGCCGCTGGAAGAGCAGCCCGAAGAGGAAGGCTTACTGCAACAGGGCGCCTGAAGCGGCGCCCGTGTGGCTGCATCAGAGCCCTTGATGGGGGCCGAATACTTCATAGTGGATCTGCGCTTCCTCAATACCCAAGGCCAGCAACTGCGCCTTGATGCTCTGCATAAAGCCTATGGGGCCGCAGCAGTAGAATTGGCCCTCGGACGGCAGCATGGACGCTATCGGCTCCAGCACCATGGTGCCTTTCAGGTCATAATCCTGTCCCTGAACATCAGTTTCAAGCGGCTGGCGATACCAGGTCAGCGCCTTGAGATTTGTCTGCTCGGCCTGCTTGCGGCGTATCTCTTCGGCAAAAGCGTGCTGGGCGCCATTTTCACAGGCATGCAGCCATAGTGTCTCGGCGCAGTCTTGCTGCAGGCGGCTGTTTAACATGCTCAGCATAGGCGTCAGTCCAACTCCGGCAGATAGCAGCACAACCCGGGTGTCGGGCTCAGTATTCAGGAAAAAATCCCCCGCCGGCGGGATCAGCTCAAGCTCGCTGCCGATATCGAATTCATTGTGCAGCAGGTTGGAAACCAATCCTTCGTTTTCACGTTTAACGCTGATGCGATAGCTGCGGCCGTTGGGGGCATCCGACAATGAGTATTGGCGGATCTCGGTATGAGCCAGCGCCGGATGGCTGAGTTTGAGGTTCAGGTATTGTCCTGGCTTAAAGTCGGCCACAGGGCCGCCATCCTTGGGCGTGAGTTCGAAGGAGGTAATGGCGGCAGACTCGCGGCGTTTGTTGCTGACAACAAAGGTGCGGGTGCCGCTCCAACCTCCTTGTTTGCCTGCGGCATCGGCATAGATCTGTGCTTCGCGGCCAATAAAGATATTGGCCAACACCCCATAAGCCTTCTCCCAGGCGCCCAGTACCTCTGGCGTGACGGCATCGCCGCCGAGTTCTTCCAGGGTGGCTAGCAGATGCTTGCCGACTATGGCGTATTGCTCGGGTTTGATCAGAAAGCCTGTGTGTTTCTGGGCAATTCTTTCCACGGCTTCACTGAGAGCGGTCAGATTGTCGATATGTTGGGCGTAGGCAGCGACGGCATTGAACAAGGCTACAGGTTGATCGCCCTTATGCTGATGAGCCAGGTTGAACACATCTTTCAGTTCGGGATTGTGGTGGAACATGCGCTGATAGAAGTGCTTGGTCAGCTCTGGGCCGGCGGCAACCAGCAGGGGAATAGTACTCTTGACCACTTGGATAGTGTGTTGATCCAACATAACGACAACCTCAAAGATTCATTTAAGTTATATGTTCCGTGATAAAATAAACATGTATTTGATTTAGATCAATAAAAATTCTGGCAGGAGCTGTCAGGTATTCAGTATGGTTGGCAAAAACACTTGGGTGCGTGAGGTGCGTCTATGTTTATCGTATCTGGATCCTGATTCTGACCTGTTTGCTACTCTGGTTCGGTTCTCTGGTACCAAGTCGCCTTTAGTGGTCAACAATGACTTTTGCCGCTAAAAAGCGGATAATTCCCCCAATTTTGCTCAATTTGACCCAGATCACAGTCGGTCGCCGGTTTTACCGCTGCGGCGAGTGTCATCGGGCGAGCGGGAAACCCCGCCGGAACTCGGAACTATCCAATGGAAATCAAAGTAAATTTTCTCGACAACCTCAGACTCGAAGCCAAGTTTGATGACTTCAGTGTCATTGCCGACCAGCCAATCCGTTACAAGGGTGATGGCTCGGCGCCGAGCCCGTTCGACTACTTTCTGGCTTCATCAGCGCTGTGCGCCGCTTATTTTGTGAAGGTGTACTGTGTCGCCCGCGATATTCCGACCGAAGGCATACGCCTGTCGCAAAACAACATAGTCGACCCGGAAAACCGTTATAACCAGATCTTCAAGATTCAGGTGGAATTGCCGGACACCATCTCTGACAAGGACCGTGAAGGCATACTGCGTTCTATCGACCGCTGCACCGTGAAGAAAGTGGTTCAGACCGGCCCCGAGTTCCAGTTGGAAACCGTGGATAACCTGGATCAGGACGCCCAGGCGATGTTGATGCTGAAGCCGGATGACAGCCACAGCACCTTTATTCTGGGTAAGGATCTGCCGCTGGAACAGACCATAGCCAACATGACCAACACCTTGGCCGAATTGGGGATGAAGATAGAGATCTCCTCCTGGCGTAACCTGGTGCCCAACGTTTGGTCGCTGCATATCCGTGACGCCGCTTCGCCCAAATGTTTTACCAACGGCAAGGGCGCAACCAAAGAGAGCGCGCTTTGCTCGGCTCTGGGCGAGTTTATCGAGCGTCTCAGCTGCAACTTCTTCTACAACGACCAGTATTTCGGCCCCGAGATCGCCAACGCCGAATTTGTTCATTATCCCAATGAGAAGTGGTTCCAGCCCGGCCCCAACGATGAGCTGCCGCCCGGGATCCTTGATGACTATTGCCTGGAAATCTACAACCCGGATGGTGAGCTCTGCGGCTCCAACCTTATCGACACCAACTCGGGCAATGTCGAGCGCGGCATCTGCGCCATTCCCTATGTGCGTCAGTCCGATGGCGAGACTGTGTATTTCCCCTCCAACCTGATTGAAAACCTGTATCTCAGCAACGGCATGAGTGCAGGCAACAACCTGGATGAGGCCAAGGTGCAGTGTCTGTCCGAGATTTTCGAGCGGGCGGTGAAGCGCCGCATCATAGAAGATGAGCTGGTTCTGCCTGAGGTGCCGAAAGACGTGCTGGCCAAGTATCCCTCGATAGTGGCCGGCATAGAGGCGCTGGAGGCGCAGGGTTTTCCGCTGGTGATCAAGGATGCCTCCCTCGGTGGCCAGTTCCCCGTCATGTGTGTGACCCTGATGAACCCCCGCACAGGCGGCGTGTTTGCCTCCTTCGGCGCTCACCCCAGTTTTGAGGTGGCGCTGGAGCGCAGCCTCACCGAACTGCTGCAGGGCCGCAGTTTCGAGGGCCTCAACGATGTGCAAAAGCCTACTTTCAACAGCATGGCGGTGCAGGAGCCGGAGAACTTTGTAGAGCACTTTATCGATTCCAGCGGGGTGATCTCCTGGCGCTTCTTCAGTAGCAAGCCGGACTATGAGTTTGTCGAATGGGACTTCTCCGGCAGCAACGCCGAAGAGAGTCAGAGCCTGTTCGGGATTCTTGAAGAGATGGGCAAAGAGGTCTACATCGCCGAGTTTACCGAGATAGGCAATGCCTGCCGGATCCTGGTGCCAGACTTCTCCGAGGTGTATCCGGTATCGGATCTGATTTGGGATAACACCAACAAGGCGCTGGACTACCGCGAAGATATTCTTAACCTGCATCGCCTCAGCGACAGCCAACTGCAAAGCCTGTCCGAGCGCCTCGAAGACAGCCAATTGGATATCTACACGGATATCATCACCCTGATAGGCATAGAGTTTGATGAAAACACCGTCTGGGGCCAACTGACGATACTCGAACTCAGACTGCTGATCTGTCTAGCCATAGGTGAGCTGGAAGAAGCGCTGGAGCTGACCGAAACCTTCCTGCAGTACAACAACAATACCGTCGCTCGTGGCCTCTTCTATCAATGCCTGCAGGCGGTGTTGGAGATCAGCCTGGACGATGAACTCGAGCTGGACGATTACCGTTACAACTTAGGGCGCATGTTTGGCCAGGAAACTCTAGATGCCGCCATAGGGTCGGTCAATGGCACAGTGCGCTTCTACGGCCTGACCCCAACCAATATGCAGCTCGAAGGCCTGGAAAAACACCAGCGGTTGATCGAAAGCTACAAGAAACTGCACGCCGCCCGCGCCAGAGTGGCTGCCAAGAAGTAAATTATGTTCAGGTAAGGGGCATGTTTGCCCCTTACCCGACTTCATTGGCTTTTAGTCTGGTTCCTTGTGGTTCAAGTTATCCCGTCACTTTGACCTAGAGAAGAAGTTGCACACAAATGTTTTCCCTGCAATGCATCTTCCCTATGTATTCAAAACATGTGTACTCAAAACATGAAAACAATTTTAGCGGCAGACTCTTTGCCTGTAGGTTAATTTACCGTTAGCATTAAGCATTGTGTGTGCCTTTTTGTCATGAACATCAAGGATTTCATTTGTGAAGATGCCAAGGCCTGCTATGGCCTATGTTGTTCCTTTTTGTGTTTTTTTTATTTATCTCTGCCTGGTTGCCGGAGAGTATTTCTATGAACGCCGGTCTTTGGAATCCGAGGCGTCTGCGGCCCAGATAAAGCAGCTTGAGAAAGAACTTTTCAGGATGCAACATCTTGTTGAGAGAGCGATTCACAATCAAAATTTAGACAGTGTAGCCGAGGAGATATCTCTGGCGGCGACAGACTTCAACATCATGGTGTACATACTGTTAGATGACACCAGTCTTATCCGCTACGCCAATCATGTTGTTTGGCGCGACAGTCGGGCTTCGCAAGTGATCGATGGCTATTCAATGGCGTTGCACCGGCAGGTGGTCGAATCTGGAAAACCACAGATATTTGCCAACACGGATAGGCTATCAATACAGGCATATTATCCCGTTATCACTGAGGCTTCCGTTAGTTTTGGGGGCAAGGCCGAACTGCTTTATCTCGAGTATGATCTATCGCCTGCAATGGCCAAGGTAACTGATGACCTCAATCTGCGTTTTATGCGGGTTTGGGGCCTGGGGGCCTTATTTGTTTTGGGCTTTATGCTGGTATTGCACTTTATGTTAATCCGCCCTTTAAGAGCTCTGGCTTGGCAGGCCAGGAAAGGCGAGAACAACCCTTTTCATATGGATAACACTTGGGTTTTCAGTGAAGTACGGGTGCTAAAGGATTACTTGCACCGGAGCCAACAGAAGTTGCAGCGAACCCTGAAGCAATTGAGGGACAATGAACAACGCTGGTTGTTTGCGGTGGAAGGGACTCGCAATGGGATCTGGGATTGGAACATCGCCAGCGGCGAAGTTTTTCTGTCGGACCGCTGGAAAGAGATGATAGGGTACGGCCCCCATGAACTCGAAGGGCTTTATTCTACTTGGGAAAGCCGACTGCATCCGGACGATAAAGAAGCCGTGTTGTCGTCTTTGCAGGCTTACCTCAATGGTGAGACCGAGGCGTTTGAGAGTGTTCATCGCATGCGCCATAAAGAGGGACACTATATCTGGGTGCTGGACAGGGGAATGCTGGTTGAATGGGACGAACAGGGCCGCCCTTGCCGGATTATAGGTACTCATGCCGATGTGTCGGATGATGTGCGTAATCAGCAAGCCCTGGCCCATTTAGCCAACCATGATGCCCTGACTAATTTAGCCAATCGCCGCTCTTTGATGGATGCCTTGTATGAGCAGCAAAAGCATTGTCGCAACAGTCTGCAGTGTGCAGCGCTGTTCCTAATAGATTTGGATAATTTCAAAACTATCAATGACACTCTCGGGCATCATCTGGGAGATCGGTTATTGATCCAACTGGCGGCTAGATTTTCGGGCTATTTTAGCGCCAATACTTTGGTTGCCAGGCTCGGGGGGGATGAGTTCGTTATTCTAGCGAAAGATCTAACCCAAGACAGAGCTATGGCAGCAAGGCGAGCCTTGGCGTTGGCCAGTGAGATCAGGCAGTTGGTTGCCAGGCCTTTCAATATCAGTGACAAGCAGCTGCATGTGTCTGCCAGTATTGGTGTTTGTCTGTTTGATGATCAGGATGATATTGATGCCGAGGAGCTTTTGAAGCGAGCCGATATGGCCATGTTCCAGGCCAAGGAAGGCGGTCGAGATAACTGCATGATCTACAACTCCGAGATGGAGGTTAAGGCTCACCAAAATCTGCTGATCCAGAATGAGTTGCGCTATGCCATCGAACGGCAACAACTCTCTTTAGTTTACCAGCCAATAGTTGATGCCCAGGGGAAATTGACTGGGGCTGAGGCGTTATTGCGTTGGCAGCATCCGCAGCAGGGAAATATTTCGCCGGCGGATTTCATTCCTGTGGCTGAAGGCAGTGGCCTTATCAGTGAAATTGGTCATTGGGTCATCCTCGAAGTTTGTCGCTTCATTCGCGAGCAGCAGGCCAGGGGCATTGGGGTGCCAAAAATCGCCATCAACCTCAGCGCCAGACAGTTTAATCAGCCCGAGTTTGTTGAGCGTCTGATCGCCTTGCTGAAGGCCCAGGGGATTGCAACAGATGCGTTGGAGTTGGAGTTGACTGAGTACGCCTTGTTGACCAATCTGTGCATCATGAATACCCGAATCGATCTGCTGAGGAAGGCGGGGATATCCGTGGCGATAGATGACTTTGGCACAGGTTACAGTTCGTTGAGTTATCTACAGAACCTGCCTCTATCCAGATTGAAGATAGATGCCTCTTTTGTGCAGAAGATTGGCTCTGGGCGCAGTGCCGATGCCATAGTCAAGGCCATAATCGAAATGGCTCACAGTCTGGAGCTGAAAGTGGTTGCCGAAGGGGTTGAAACCGTTCAACAAAGAGCCTTTTTGAATCAGCTCGGATGTGACAACTTCCAAGGGTATCTGTTTAGTCAGCCTCTGCCTGAGGCTGAGTTTGCAGCTCTGCTGCAGCCTCCGTGGCGTGAGTTACCGTATGCAGCGCCAGGAAGTTGAAAATAACATTCAGCACCTGCTCACGTATTGCGTCGATTTCAATAAAGAGTTCATGCCTGGCTCCCACGATCTTTTCCAATGTCACCTTGGGGCCAATGGCGGCGATTTGCGCCTGGTTATCGACGATAGTGTCCTGTTCAGCCTGAAGAATGAGGATTGGCACCTTTGACTCTCTGGCTGCGGTGATGGTCTGCTCGCAAGCATCCAATGCTTCTATCAACCATTGATTGGTGGGCGAGCCCAGTTGGATCTCAGGATGTTGCCGGCATAAATCCAGTAATGCCTGATATCGGCTTTCGCTGTGGGTCAATTGATTATCTTTAAACTCGAGCGGACGATAATCATGGCCGGATAACACATAGTTGGGCTCGGTATGCGGGCCATAACTATTGAGTTTTCCTGCCAGCCAACGTACGAAGTTGCGCGGCATTGGCAGGCGAATACCATACATGGGGGCAGAGAAGGCCGCAGCAGTAAATCGTTGGGGGAATTGCTGCAAATACAGAGTGCCTATGGCGCCGCCCATGGAGTGGCCCACCAGAAAATACTGTTCATATTGGTTTGCAACTACCACTTGCTCAACGAAACAGTGTAAGTGATCCACATAGTCCTGAAACTTATCTATGTGCCCCTGGTGAGGATTGGCGGTTAGCCTGCTGGATAGGCCTTGCCCCATATGATCCAAGGCGTAGACACTATAGCCTTGCTGATAGAAGTCATGGATCAGCTCCCGATACTTGAGATAACTCTCTACCCGGCCATTGCTGATGACGACAGCTTGTTTCGCCTTTGGATGGCAAATATAACCGTAGGCCAGCTCTTTACCGAATCCCACTGCCAGCTTGGCGTGGGTGACACCTTGCCAGAAAGTCTCCAATTGAGACTGGGTTGAAGCGGGTTCTGTGTTGCGGGCCTGGGTCGTTACCATCCAATATTTCCTGATCTAAAAAAGCCAGTGCTCAAAGGCACTGGCCGAGTGTATCAGAAACAGGGTTTCATTGCTGTGAGGCGATAAAGTCGGCTATCTGCTGTTCCAGTACAGACATGGGCACAGAGCCTTGCGCCAATACTGCATCGTGGAATTGGCGGATATCGAACTTTTCCCCCAGGGCATCTTCTGCTTGCTTTCGCAGACGTTTGATAGTCAGCTCGCCAATCTTGTAGGCCAGCGCCTGCCCAGGCCAGGAGATATATCTGTCTATCTCTGTGGTGACATTGTGCAGCGACAGAGCCGTATTACCGGCCATAAAGTCTATTGCCTGCTGACGGCTCCAGCCTTGGGTGTGCATACCTGTATCGACTACCAGGCGGGCGGCGCGCCACATCTCGTAAGTCAGGCGTCCAAAGTTGCTGTAGGGATCCTGATAAAAACCCCCTTCCAGCCCCAAATATTCACTGTATAGTCCCCATCCCTCACCAAAGGCCGAGATATAGCTGTAGCGGCGAAAATCGGGCAGTTGCTCCAACTCTTGATTGAGAGAAATCTGCAGGTGGTGACCCGGAACAGCCTCATGCAGGGTGAGTGCTTCCAACTCATAGAGAGGACGCTTATCCAAGGCATAAGTGTTTACCCAATAAAAACCCGCCACAGTCTCCGAGTTGGAGCCGGAATAGCGCCCGGTTGTATATTTGGGGGCAATTTCAGCCGGAACAGGGGCGACACCATAGGGTTTGCGGGGCAGTTTGCCAAAATAGCGTGGCAACATGGCGTCGGCTTTTTTGGCAATATAGGAGGCCTCTTTGAGCAGTTGCTCCGGCGTGTCCACATAAAAGCGTTTGTCGGTGCGCATAAAATGCAGAAACTCGGCAAAGCTGCCTTTAAAACCGGTTTGTTCGATGATCTGTTCCATCTCGGCGCGGATCCGTTTTACTTCACTCAGCCCCAGTTGATGGACTTGCTCAGGCGTCATATCCAGAGTGGTGTAGTACTTGACCCTGTTTTCATAAAAGGCCCGACCATTGGGCAGAGCTGATGCGGCAATGCTCTGGCGGGCGCCGGGGATATATTTCTCGGTCATAAAGTCATAGAAGGCTTGATAGCTCGGTAACACATGCTGCTCGACACTGACGTATCCGGCATGGCTCAGTTCCTGTTTAAGATTGGCAGAAAAGTGCTCTGGAAACGTCTCAAACGGCTTGAAATAGCTACTTTGCTGCACTGGTACCATATAAGCCTGAATACTCTGTTCAAACCCTCTCAGTACAGATTGCGGCTGAGTGATACCTTCGGCAAGCCCCTGGCGCATCCAGTGTATCTGTTGCTGGAAGTAGCGCGGCAGAGATTGCAGTTTCTGCAGGTAGTGACGGTAATCGGCTTCTGTCTTGAATGGCCCTGAGGCCATAGAAGCAATGTAAGCGTGAAAGCCACTCTCTGAGGTAATCGGCAGGTAATGGGCCTTGAACCTGAAGCTATCGACACGCTCCTGTAGTTGGTATTCGAGAATACTGGCATTGATGGCGGCTTCTTTGCTCAGCTGTTCTCTGGGGATCGCCTTTAGCCGTTGCAATAATGTTGAATTGGCCGCAGCATCGGCCGCCAGAGCTTCAGCTGACAAGTCTGCTAATTTGCCCGCGGCCGAGTCATCGCCAAACAGCAAGGCCATCTGAGGGCTTTCTGCCAGCCTTTGCTGCCAGGCATCGGCTATTAACTGCTGGAGTTGGCTATCGGCTTGAGATAGCTGCTTGCTTATTTCTGGCGTGTTGGCTTCATGGGCAGGGGTTTGGCAGGCGCCCAGGAATCCAGTGAGCAACAGGGGCAGCAGGAGTTTTTTCATTTGATTTTGTTCCTTTTTTATCCTTGATGAAGGATTATGCCTTAAGCCAGGATGGAGCCCCAGAGATTTAACGTCACCTTTTGGTAACAAAGCCTGTCAGTAGACTAAGAGGTGCTAACAAAAGGCGTGTTACACTTAAGCGTCCCCAGACCAAAAAATAATTACATTGGCGGGGGAGTTCATACAGGGGG
>NZ_JWGX01000046.1:0-43446 GCF_000813075.1 Shewanella sp. ECSMB14102 | reverse complement strand
AACAAAAGGCGTGTTACACTTAAGCGTCCCCAGACCAAAAAATAATTACATTGGCGGGGTAGTTCATACAGGGGTTATTTTTATGATTGATACTTCAATTCCGTTGGTCGATTTACATCGCCATCTGGACGGCAATGTCAGGGTTGAGACCATATGGGAACTGGGTCAGCAGCATGGCATTGCCTTGCCGGCGGCCTCGCTTGAGGCTTTGGCACCTTACGTACAGATCCAGGGTAAAGAATCCAGCTTAGTGGCTTTCCTGAAAAAGCTGGACTGGATGGTTGCCGTGCTGGCCGATCTGGATGCGGTAAAGCGGGTGGCCTATGAAAATGTCGCCGATGTGGCATTGTCCGGGTTGGACTATGCCGAATTAAGGTTCAGCCCTTACTACATGGCTATGAATCATAAGTTGCCGATAGAGGGTGTGGTGGAAGCCGTTATTGATGGCGTAAAAGCCGGGCTCAAGGACTATCAGGTCAAGATAAAACTGATAGGTATTCTGTCACGCTCATTTGGTCAGCAGGCTTGTACCCAGGAGTTGGATGGCTTACTCGCGCACAGGGAGTCTCTGGTCGCGGTTGATTTGGCCGGTGATGAATTGGGCTTCCCCGGTGAGTTGTTTAACGAGCATTTTAAGCGGGTGCGCGATGCCGGGCTTCAGATAACGGCTCACGCTGGAGAAGCCGCCGGTGCCCAAAGCATGTGGCAAGCCATCAAGGAGTTGGGGGCGACTCGCATAGGCCATGGGGTCAATGCCATTCATGATCCCAAATTGATGGAGTATCTGGTGGAACACAAGATAGGTATCGAGTCCTGTCCCACCAGTAATCTACATACTTCCACTGTGAGCAGCTATCAAGAGCATCCGCTGCGAACCTTTATGGAAGCCGGTGTGTTGGTTGGCTTGAACACCGATGATCCAGGCGTCAGTGCCATAGATATCAAGCATGAATATCGTGTGGTTAAGCAGGAGATGGGCTTCACCGATGCTGAATTGGCCAAGCTGCAGCGTAATGGCGTGGAGATGGCCTTCCTCTCAGACAGCGAGCGCCGGGAACTTTACGCTGCTAAAGCATAAAAGTTTGGTTCTGACACAAAAAAGCCGATGGATGATTCATCGGCTTTTTTATTCTACTCAGGGTTAAATTACCCGGGAGAACTGTTGCTGACGTGCCTTTTCTCGGAAGTAGACATCGAAACAGATACAGATATTACGGATCAACAGGCGCCCGGTTGGGCTGATGCTGATCTGACGGTTTTCAATGTTAACCAGTTTATCGTCGATAAAGGTTTGCAGCAGCTTGAGATCTTCGGCGAAGTACTCTTCAAACTGGATCCCCAATTGTTGCTCCATCTTGGTCATATCAAGCTCAAAGTGACAGATAAGCTGCTTGATCACTGCGCGACGGATTTCGTCATCACGATTGAGTTTACAGCCTTTCCATAGAGCGTGGCCCTGCTCATCTATGGCTTCATAGTAAGGGCGAATATCTTTTTGGTTTTGCGCATAACAGTCACCAATCTGACTGATGGATGACACCCCAAGTCCGAGGAGATCGCACTCTTCCTGGGTGGTATAACCCTGGAAGTTACGGTGCAATCGGCCTTCTCTTTGCAGTTTGGCCAGCTCATCATCAGGCTTGGCGAAGTGATCCATGCCTATGTATTGGTAGCCGGCGCCGGTCAGGGTCTCAATCGTCTGATGCAGCATGTCCAGCTTCTGTTGTGGGCTGGGCAGGTGCTCATCTTTGATTTTCCGCTGCGCCGCGAAGCGGGCCGGCAGGTGAGCATAGTTGAATACAGACAGACGGTCTGGCGACAGATCCAGAATGCGCTGAATGGTTTCGGCAAAGGTTTCCGGTGTTTGATGAGGCAAGCCGTAAATCAAATCGACGTTGGTAGAGACAAAGCCCATCTCTTTGGCCTTTTTGATCAGCGCAAAAATGAAGTCTTCATCCTGTTCACGGTTAACTGCTGCCTGAACCTCTTTATTGAAGTCCTGCACCCCAATGGAGATACGGTTGAACCCAGCCTCTTTCAGGGCATCCAGCATAGAGAGTTCGATTTCTCTAGGGTCGACTTCGATAGAGTATTCACCCTGTTCGGCAAAGTTGAAGTGACTCTTCAACAGTGACGATAACTTAATGATTTGCTCTGGGTTTAGGAACGTCGGTGTGCCACCGCCCCAGTGCATTTGGGTCACAGTATAGTGTTTGAACAGAGGCGCCCGCTTGACGATCTCGGCTGCCAGGTACTCTATGTACTGATCGGCTTTGTGCTGATGTCGGGTGATAACCTTGTTACAGCCGCAGTAATAGCAAAGTTTGGCGCAGAAGGGGATATGAATGTACAGAGACAGTTTGTCACTTTTGCTGTTGGCTATGGCCGACAATAGATCGCCTTCTGTGAATGAGTCGTCAAACTCCAGCGCCGTTGGGTAGGAAGTATAACGGGGACCGCTGTAGTTATATTTCTCGATCATTGATTGATCCCAGCTGATATGAGTGGGCTGCTTCAAGGCGTGTCCTCCGACAGTAAATTAGCAATGAGCGAAGTATGCAGGGTTATGGCTCAAATAACCTTGATCCAGGTTGTAAAAATTATATGTACACAAGCAAACGTTAAGAAATATCCCTGAAAATGCTTTCAATGTCTGTTGTCTTATTGAGGTTTTGTGCACCGACTCACGCCAGAGAAAAGATTCAACAGGCTTGATTGTTGTTTGGCTGAGACGACAAGACAAGGCTGCGAACTCAGGCGTAACTAAAACACAAGCCTCCGATGTTTGGGACTGTCTTTCAGGGGCGAAGATTTCGGGGATGGTGAATAAAGCGCTGCCGACTGCTGAGAGCAAGCCGGCAGTTGCTGCATTAGTGAGTTGGTTTGAGTTGAAACTCGGAGAGTTTTTTGGCGTCGGCCAATATGCCTTGCTCCAGCTCGGCTTCAGACTTCATTCTGGCCAGGTCTAGCCGCATCCGCTCTTGTTTGGGTAACTGAGCCCTGGCCTCCAGAATGGGATGATCCTTGATACGCTCAAAATGCATAAACACATCCGGGTAGTCACCACTGACTCTCTCTGTCAGCGATAGCAGATCGAACAGTTTGACGATTCTAACTACTCCTTCGGACAACTCACAACGCTCTTCTGTCATTGCGGCGGCAATATAGCGGATATCGGCAAGCAGGGATGCCTGTTTAGCTTCCATAACCGCCTTTTGTTCAGCCATCGCCTGCTCTCTGGCCTGGGTTTGTCTTCTCAGACGCAAAAGCAACACTGTGGCATAGGCACTCAGTCCTATGATGATCAACATGGCTAAGGTGATAAGGATAAACTGCATCCCGGCCTCCGTTAGTTGTCCTGGTATTGTTTCAGAAGCTCAGCACCGGATTCGAATTTCTCCAGCAATTCGTCATCGCTATGACTCTTGCTTGGGGCTTCATCGGCCTGATCCAAATCGGTAATGCCAAGTTTTTCCATCAGCTTCTCTATCTTGGCCAATTGCCGCTCCAGCCATTGCTGGTCATCGGCGGCCAGTTCCCGACCTTCTTCCAGCTGATCCAGCAGCTTATTCAGGCGCGGATCTTCCTCCAGTTGCAGCAGCAACTGTTCATCGGTCAGTTTAGGTTGTTTTGGCTGTGCAACCTTTTCTTTGACTATATCCAGAGCGACAGGCCTTTTGCTGCCAAGGCGGATATCTTGTTTGTCAGAGCCTGCCCGCTTTTGCCCCTTTGGAGCAGCAGGGTTCTGGCGGCTACCCGCCTTATTACCTGAATCCTGCTTCTTACGGGCTGGAGCGCGCTCAGATTTCTTGCTTCTGGGGGCCAGTTTGGGGTTGTTCTCGCCGACTTTACGGGTCTTTTTACTACGGGACATAATTCTCTCGATAAAAAGTAGTTGGTTGCGTCCGAACCGTGCCGGGTTCAGTCTACAAGCGGCGGTTCTGCATCAAGGTCGCGTGTTATAGCAGATCCTGATGTTTTTTGCATCAAGATGAAGTCCTGCGCTGCAAATATTAGCCTAAATTTGCCCTGAGATGCCAAGTAAGCAAACGTCTGTTGCTGATAAAAGCTGACATGGGTTGGATTGTTTTTGTAATGCCATTTGGGGAACGCGGCTAAAGAGGTCAGTAATGGGGTGGATATGGCCAGCCAACCACCTGGTTTCAAAAGGGTTTCTATTAAGCTCCACTCTTTGGCCGGGGCCCTGAAGTGCTCGAACACCCGAAAACAACAGATAAAGTCATATTGGTGATGTAGTAACTGGTGATCTGCTGCAAAAAAGGGATCGAACTGTTGTAAATGGTGTCCGGCGTCGCGGATCTGTTTCAGGCCATCCTCGCTTAGCACTCGGCCAAAGTTGAGGCCAAATAAAGGCGTTGGCTGCAAAGATTGCAGCTGTTCCAACAAGGGGTGGATAAAGCGTGCCAACTGCTTTTGCTTTCCAGCTTGGCGGGCTCGTCCATAACGCTGCTTTTCGGCATCTGGTAACAGGTAACTGTTGGAGTCTGCAAACAACAGCCGACATTCAGGGCAGAGATAAAAACCTCGTTTCTTATCCTGAAAGCTGAGTTCAGCCTGATCGTTATGACACAGGGGACAGCGACGCATGGACTAATTAATATCTGCTCAATGGGGGTTAACAAATTATGCCATAAAAAAAGGCGGCAGTATGGCTGCCGCCTTATGATGGTGCTAACTAACACCCTATTCTGATTTCAAGTTTCCTTACTTGCTATGCGACTTTCCCGGTCGATATCCTTCTTTTTTTGACAGCTTTCCCTGCAGTTTTTCTCGTTATCGGTCTTCCAGACACTTTCTTGGGTTTCCTGCAAATAGCGATGGCCAATTGACTCATCATTATTCAGTCGTCTTCTGTGACGCCTAACAGACCATCCTTGTCTACCAAGTACCTTCCAGTGATAACAAGCTTCCAGCCAGTGCATCCAAAGCGCGTTGCTTCCCGTGCCAATGTTTGAGTCCTGCAAACATCTTCCTGTTGGAGCAAGTTCCCCTGTTAATTCGTAAGGACAATGCTAAAAAGCGGTTTGGCAAAATCGCCGGTTCCTTACTTTTATTGACCTGGATTTCAAACCGAAATCTCGACTCATTATTATTATTTGCGAGTGGTCTTAGTAGTCTTATTGTTATTGGCTTGCTTTATTCTTATATCTTGAATGTAAATTATACCGAAACCTGAATGTTGTTGGTAAAGTTTTTATACAAACAGATGGGTTTATCTCGGTACGGGCACATTAAACCTAAATCTGTGATCTGTGTCAAGCGTTAATGTTTTCAGTTTACGTAAACGTAAACGTTGTGACTTAAGAAAAGGGTGAAACTTCACCCTTTTCCAAGCTACAGCAAAAATTACTTCAGGCTGGAGATGTACTTGGCCAGCGCATCAATGTCTGCATCATTCAGCTTTTTCGCTGTGTCCTGCATCATGCCGTTTAGGTCATTATGACGGCTCTGATCACGGAACTTATTCAATTGGATCTTGATATAGTTGGCGTGCTGCCCAGCAACTGCCGGGAAACCGGCCAGTTCGCTGCCTTTACCTTCAGGACCGTGACACGCAGAACAAGCGGCTATGCCACGAGACATATCACCACCCTTGAACAGCTTTTCGCCGGCATCAGGAACATCTTTTACTTCAGCAACCTGCAATGTTTGGCTGGCAAAATAAGCTGCAACATCGGCAATATCCTGATCGCTCAAGGCTACCGCCATGCCACCCATGATGGGATCCATACGGCCATCCTTGCCACCGGTTTGAGCTGCACTACGAAACTCCCGCAGCTGTTTTTGCAGATAGGTTGTATGCTGACCGGCCAACTTGGGATACATGTCGATCATGCTGTTGCCGTCAAGACCATGGCAGGCAGAGCAGACAATGGCTTTGGTTTTTCCCGCTTCAGCATTACCTTCAGCAATCGCAGGTGAAGATATGGCGGCGACTACAGACAGCGCAAGGGCTAACTTTTTCATGGCGTTCCAACTTCTTTCGTTAAATTATTGTCCTGAGCTTACTAGGGTGACCCGCAAGCGTGGTAAAATACAAATAATGTGATCGGGCTAATATTTTACACGAAAACGTGGAAAAGTAAGCAAGTCTTCAATATTTATGCTATCACCCAGCAAAATTCCGGAGTCAGAAGTGACAGCAACTCGTATCGATTTTCGCAAGACAAAATTCCTTATCAGCGCGCCTGATATTGCCCATTTGGATAAGCATTTACCTGGCGACACCGGCGTGGAAATCGCTTTTGCCGGCCGCTCAAATGCTGGTAAATCAAGTGCTTTGAATGCTTTAACCGAGCAGAAAAACCTTGCCAGAACCAGTAAAACTCCTGGCCGTACCCAACTGATCAATGTGTTTGAGCTCGATGAGCAGCGCCGTTTGGTGGATTTACCCGGCTATGGTTTTGCTCAGGTACCACTGGCCATGAAGCTTAAATGGCAGGAGTCTTTGGGTGAATATTTACAAAAGCGGGCTTGCCTGAGTGGTGTGGTGGTGCTAATGGATATTCGCCATCCGTTGAAAGACTTGGATTTGCAGATGATTGAATGGGCTGTTGCCAGTGAAATCCCGGTACTGGCGCTGCTGACCAAGGCAGATAAATTGCCACAGAGTGCCAAGATGAAAACGGTCAATGAGGTACGTAAAGCGCTGGTTGACTTTGGTGATTGGGTCAGAGTCGAGCCTTTTTCTTCATTGAAGGGCACCGGGAAACCTAAGGTTTTGGCAATTCTGGATGAGTGGTGCCATCCAGCCTGGTTGGAACAAGAAGACAACGAACAAGGATGATGGACCCAAACCACTATACGGCAGCCATGGAGGCTGCCGTTTTTGTATCTGTTGTTTGTGCTGGGAGAATCCAGGACAAAAAAAACCGGCGACTCAGTCACCGGTTAAATTAGCTCTTTTGGGGAGAAGCTAAAATTTCAACAAGACTCAAGTACCATCAAACTTGGACTTCGATGGCTCTCAATGACGGTAGCATAGCGCGAATCGAATCAAGTTTAAAGTAATTGCTCTAAAAAATACTGTAGACGAAAAAAAGCCCCAGCAAATGATTGCTGGGGCGCCAGAATTTGGCTGATCACTAAAAGTGAAATAAAGGTCTGAAAGATAGAACATCTTAACCTCTGTACCCTACGCCGAGAATAATACTGCATTTATCTTTAATGGGAAAACTGTTTTTTCAAAAATACGACAATAATGTGGAGTCGATCACAAGAAATCTTGGTTGAAACAGCAATTTTTGATCTGTGAATTACAGAAATGAGCTTAAAATGCAATCTGTTAGCACGCATTTGTCGATTAATTGCCGGAAAGTGTTGTTTTCAGTTCAGATAGGTTGGCTAGTGACGATAATAAGCGGGAATAATTACTGCGTTGTGTTCAAAATACAAAAAAGCCACCCCGAAGGATGGCTCTTGATGAAGTAGGTGGGTTATCAGTGTGCCTGATCCCAGCTATCACCCAGGCCCGCTTCGGCTAGCAAAGGGACATCCAGGGTAGCCGCTTCAGCCATGAGTTTGCAGATCTGTTGTTGCAACTCTTCGGCTTTCGTTTCATCAACCTCAAACACCAATTCATCGTGAACTTGCATGATCATGGTGATTTCCCCCTTAGTGTCAGAGGCTATCCAGTCGGCAACTTTGATCATCGCTTTTTTGATGATATCGGCTGCTGTTCCCTGCATCGGAGCGTTGATAGCCGCCCGTTCCGCAGCTTGACGCCGCATGGCGTTGCGGTCGCGGATTTCCGGTAGATACAGGCGCCGACCAAAGAGTGTGGAGACATAACCTTGCTCGGCGGCGAGTGCCCGGGTCTCTTCCATATACTTGAGCACGCCGGGATAACGCTTGAAGTAGGTATCCATATAGCTTTGTGCTTCAGTGCGAGGAATATCCAGTTGGCGCGCCAAGCCAAAGGCCGACATGCCATAAATCAGACCGAAGTTTACCGCCTTGGCGCGGCGACGCTGTTCTGGGGTGACAGTTTCAAACGCCACATCAAAGACTTCAGCCGCTGTTGCTCTGTGAATATCTTTACCCTCGGCGAATGCCGCCAGCAGGCCGGCATCCTGGGATAGGTGAGCCATGATCCTGAGCTCAATTTGTGAATAGTCGGCGGCCAGAATCTTGCGTCCTGAAGGTGCGATAAAGGCTTGACGAATTCTACGCCCCTCTTCGGTGCGGATAGGAATATTCTGTAGGTTAGGGTCGCTGGATGACAAACGGCCGGTGGCAGCGTTGGCTTGATGGTAGCTGGTATGCACCCGGCCGGTTTTGCCATTGATCATCAGCGGTAACTTATCTGTATAGGTGCTCTTGAGCTTGGTCAGGCTGCGATGTTCGAGAATAATCTTTGGCAATGGATAATCCAGCGCCAACTCTATCAATACCTCCTCGGCGGTGGAGGGGGCGCCTTTCGGCGTTTTCTTGATTACCGGATAACCCAGCTTTTCGAAGAATAGTGCCTGCAGTTGTTTGGGGGAGCTGAGGTTAAATTTCTCTCCGGCGATCTCATAGGCTTTTTGCTCCAACGCATCTATTTTTTGCGCCAGCTCATCACTTTGTTGCGATAATTGCATACTGTCGATCAGCACGCCGTCGCGTTCCATCTGTGACAATACCTGAATAAGCGGCAACTCAAGTTCAGTGAAAACATTGGCTAACTCTTGTTCCCGCTCGAGCCTTGGCCATAGGTGTTGATGCAGCCTAAGGGTAATATCGGCATCTTCGGCGGCGTAAGGCGCCGCTGTTTCCAAAGGGATCTGGTTGAATGTCTGCTGCTTGGCGCCTTTACCGGCGATCTCTTCGAAACTGACACATTTGTGCCCCAGGTACTTGAGTGCCAGCCCGTCCATGTCGTGCCTGGATGCCACTGAGTTGAAGACATAGGATTCGAGCATGGTATCGAAGGCAACACCGGTCAGCTTGATACCGGCATTGGCCAGAATACTGATATCATATTTTAGATTTTGACCGACCTTTTTTATCTCAGAGTTTTCAAGTATCGGTTTGAGCTTGGCCAATACCATTTCCCGGGGCAGTTGCTCAGGTGCTTCCGGGTAATCGTGCCCCAGAGGTAGGTAGGCCGCCTCTCCGGCTTTGACTGCAAAAGACAGACCCACCAGCTCGGCATCCATATAATTGAGGCTGGTGGTCTCGGTATCTATCGCCATTAGTTCAGCCTTGACCAGTTTTTTCAGCCATTTTTCCAGGGCCGCTTCGGTCAGTATGGTTTCGTATTCTGTCTCTATGGCGAGTTGGGGTGGAGTTTCTTCCTGGGTTTCAGCCGTTGCAGTATTGACCGCTAACGGATGCGGCATCTTGTTGTCCAGAACTTCTGCCAACCAACGTTTGAACTCCATCTCACCATAAAGCTGTGTCAGTTGGTCTTTATTGGGGGCCGTAATATTGAGTTGGTGCCAGTCCAGATCAAGATCACAATCTGTCTTGATAGTCGCCAGATCGTAAGAGAGCTGCAGCATCTCAGCATTGTCGGTGATTTTCTTGGCCATGGTCTTGGCACCCCGGAAGCCAAGAGCTGTGACGCAATCCGGTTGCTGCAACAGCTTGGCGACTCCTCCGGCGCCCATCAGCATCGCCAACGCAGTTTTTTCACCCACACCAGGCAAGCCTGGGATGTTATCGGCCTTGTCGCCCATCAGTGCTAGCAGATCGATGATAAGCTCGGGGCCGACACCAAACTTGTTGGTGACCTCTTCGGGCCCCATTATGGTGTCTGTCATTGTGTTGATCAGGGTGACATTGTCATCCACCAGTTGAGCCATATCCTTATCGCCTGTGCTGATCAGAATGGCACGTCCTTCTTTGCTGGCCCGTGAGGCCAGAGTGCCTATCACGTCATCGGCTTCTACGCCGGGAATACACAGGAGTGGTAGACCCAGGGCTTCGATGATGGCATGCAGAGGCGCTATCTGACTACGTAGATCATCAGGCATTGGAGGTCTGTGAGCCTTATACTCTGCATACATATCGTTACGAAATGTGGGGCCTTTGGCATCAAACACAACCGCCATTTGCTGTGGCTTGTATTTACCCAGCAAGCTGCGCAACATGTTGACTACGCCGTAAACCGCCCCGGTTGCTTCACCCTTGGAGTTGGTCAGGTGAGGCGGCGCATAGTAGGCCCGATAGAGGTAGGAAGAACCATCCACAAGGACGAGGGGGTTTTCTGCTATTGTTGGCATAGTTTTGTTTCAATCTAAGCTGTCTTAAGTGCTGCTAAGCATGCCATACCAAGGCATTTTCGGCCATGACAAAATCACCCTCAGCCTGTGGATAAGTCTGTGAGTGAAAAAATCAACATAGAGAAATGCTGTAGAGAACAACTCGAAGTTGTTTTTATAACTTGTTGATATTTATTTATTATTTGTTTTTTTGTGAGTCAGGTAAAAGTTTTACCAAATCTTATCGGTTGTGGATTTTTTAAATTCCTTTTCCAGATTTGCACCTTGGTAGCAGTAAAAATCGCCTCTTAGCAGAGACGATGAATTAAGTTAGCATGTTTTTTAATCAGATCAACCAGTTTGTAATTGGTTTGTTAAACCTAAATGACATAAGAGGGATTTTTTAATGAAAAAAATTGCAGTTCTTCTCAGTGGTTGTGGTGTTTTCGACGGCAGTGAAATTCACGAGGCAGTGTTGACCCTGCTGTCCCTGTCTCGCTCCGGCGCAGCGTACCAATGTTTTGCCCCCGATATTCCTCAAATGCATGTGGTCAATCACCTCAAGGGTGAAGTCGTGGAGACTGAGCAGCGTAACGTGCTGGAAGAAGCAGCTCGAATTGCCCGTGGTGATATCAAGGCGACGTCCGAGTTGAATCTGGCCGATTTCGACGGTCTGATCATTCCCGGTGGCTTCGGAGCTGCCAAAAACCTCTGTAACTTTGCCGTAAATGGCAGCAATAGTGAGATCGCCGCCCCGGTGCGTGAATTTATCAGCCGTTTTATCAACGCTGGTAAGGTGGTGGGCTTTATCTGTATTGCACCTGTGATGATCCCGGGCCTCTATGGTAAGGGGGCCAAAGGCACCATAGGGACGGACGCCGAAACCGCAGCGGCCTTTACTGCCATGGGCGGTGAACATCAAAATGCCAAGGTAGATGAAATTGTGGTCGACAGTGAGCGCAAGATTGTCAGCACCCCGGCTTATATGCTGGCAGGTTCCATTGCCGAGGCCAATAGCGGCATTGAAAAGCTGGTGACCAAGGTGTTGGAGCTGGCCTAAGCCCGTCCAAGTTACTTAGCTCCTATTCAAGAGGGAGCCTGAGCTCCCTCTTTTTACTGTTGCTTGCTGTGCAGAATGACTTTGGCGTCTACAAAGCCGAGCTACATAGGATTATCTTTTCCTGCGGTTGTCGAGCCAGCCTTGGGTCAGACCGACCAAGAGCCCACCTAGATGTGCGCCGTTGGCTATCGACAGGCCAAACATATCCATAAAGCCAAGCACCAGCCACAACAGCATAAAGCCCATCATGGCAGGTGGCAGGCCTATGCCTTTCTCTGGGCTCATGCGGCCGCTGATCCAGGTATAACCCACCAGGCCATACACAACCCCGGAAAGACCGCCGAAGTTGGGGCCACTGAGGTAGTACTGCACTAGATTGGGCAATGTGCCGGCGACCAGCAGTAGCGTCAGCAGCGGCGCAATGCCGATACGGTTTTCTATCTTGCCACCCAAGACCCACCACCAGAGCAGGTTAAAGGTGATATGCAGCGCCGAGAAGTGCAGCAGGCTCGGAGTAAACAAGCGCCAGAATTGGCTGAAACCGGCATCTGAAGTGGCGCCAAAGAAGGCCAGGGCTTCGAAAACCTGATTGCCGTAACCCAGGTTCATGGCTGCGAAGATAGCTATGCAGACCAGCAGAATGACCAGCGTTAGCGGCCCGGCGCCGGTAATAAATTGACTCAGCAGTTGCAGTGATGGTGCGCCATAGTCAAAGCGGATGCGGTTGTCGCCATGGTCCCAGGAAGCCTGCAGATATTTGGGGTTTAACGGATCCTGAACAAAGTCGAGAAACGCTTTGCGCCCCTGTGCTTGGTCGGTGTCCTTGATGACATGGATAGCCACTCCCTGTTCCAGATGCATGATGCGACAGGGGATCCCTTCACCCTTGAGATAGTCTACCAGCGCCTGAGCGGCGCGTTCGTTGGGGAGGCGGCCGATTTCCATGTCTCAGTCCCTCGGCCAGGCAGCGAAACCGCCATCCAGGCTGTAGACCTCATCGAATCCTTGATGTTGCAGATATTCCGCGGCACTTTGGCTACTGATGCCATGATAACAGCAGACAACCAAGGGCTTATCCATATCGGCGTCCCTGAGATAGTCGGCCAGATTGTCATTGCCGAGGCGAATGGCGCCGGGAATATGGGCCGTCTCGAAACTGGCAGGATCGCGAATATCGACTATCTGCAGCTCGGCATCTTCGGCCATCATTTGCTGGAGTTGAACGACAGAAAGGTGTTGGTAACTGGACATAGTTTGCCTGTAAAAGAGGTAGTGCTTATTAACAGTGTGCATCAGGGCGCTGCATGAGTACAGCGCCCTGTTTGAGGATCAATCCCAGCTGAGAATGACCTTGCCGGATTGACCCGAACGCATGGCATCGAAACCCTGCTGGAAGTCATCCACCTTGTAATGGTGGGTGATAATAGGTGCAATATCCAATCCGGACTGGATCAAACTGGCCATCTTGTACCAGGTTTCAAACATTTCCCGGCCATAGATGCCCTTTATCACCAACCCCTTGAAGATGACCTTGCTCCAGTCTATCGCCATATCGCCACCCGGGATCCCCAACATGGCAATTTTGCCACCGTGGTTCATGGTATCCAGCATGGAGTGGAAGGCAGACGGTACACCGGACATTTCCAGGCCGACATCGAAGCCCTCTGTCATGCCGAGCTCGCTCATCACATCTTCGAGTTTTTCTTTGGCCACATTGACGGCTCGGGTAGCCCCCAGCTTACGTGCCAGCTCCAGACGGTACTCGTTGACATCAGTAACGACCACGTGGCGTGCACCCACATGGCGGCAAACGGCGGCGGCCATAATGCCTATGGGACCTGCTCCGGTGATCAGCACATCTTCACCGACGAGATCGAAAGATAGCGCAGTGTGTACCGCATTGCCGAAGGGGTCAAAGATAGCAGCCAGCTCGTCGCTGATATCATCGGGGATCTTGAAGGCGTTGAAGGCCGGGATTACCAGATATTCGGCGAAGGCACCTTCGCGGTTGACCCCAACCCCCACAGTGTTACGGCACAAATGGGTACGGCCACCACGGCAATTACGGCAGTGACCACAGGTGATATGGCCTTCGCCTGACACCCGGTCACCAATATTGAAGCCACGCACTTCCTGGCCCATGTCCACCACTTCGCCGACATATTCATGGCCGACAACCATAGGAACAGGGATAGTCTTTTGTGACCACTCATCCCAGTTGTAGATATGCACATCGGTACCACAGATGGCGGTCTTGCGGATCTTGATCAGCAGATCGTTATGGCCCATTTCCGGCTTGGGTGCGTCTACCATCCAGATGCCTTGTTCAGGCTTGAGTTTGCTCAGTGCTTTCATCATGTTACTCCATGGGATAGGTATCAGATGATACCCATCTCCTTGCCGATTCGGGTGAAGGCTTCGATGGCCTTGTCCAGCTGTTCACGGCTGTGAGCCGCCGACATCTGGGTACGGATACGGGCCTGTCCCTTGGGTACTACCGGGAAGGAGAAGCCAATAACATAGATATTTTCCTGCAGCAGGCGGTTGGCGAAGTCACTGGCCAACTTGGCATCACCCAGCATGACCGGCACTATGGCGTGGTCTGCTCCGGCCAGGGTGAATCCGGCTGCAGCCATTTTTTCACGGAAATAACGGCTGTTTTCCCATACCGCTTCGCGTAGTTCCTGGCCCTCTTTGAGCATCTCCAGCACCCGAATCGAGGCGCTGACGATAGAAGGTGCCAGTGAGTTGGAGAACAGGTAAGGACGTGAGCGCTGACGCAGCCAATCGACCACTTCTTTGCGGGCCGCGGTGAAGCCGCCGGAAGCGCCGCCCAGCGCCTTACCCAGGGTGCCCGTGATGATGTCAACGCGACCCATCACATCGCAATATTCGTGGGTGCCGCGGCCGTTCTGGCCGATAAAGCCAACGGCGTGGGAGTCATCGACCATGACCAGGGCGCCGTATTGGTCGGCGAGGTCACAGATACCCTTGAGGTTGGCAATAACCCCATCCATGGAAAACACCCCATCTGTCGCTATCAAGATATGGCGGGCACCGGCATCGCGGGCGGCGATCAGTTGGGTTTCCAGGTCGGCCATATCATTGTTGGCGTAGCGAAAACGCTTGGCCTTACACAGGCGAACACCGTCAATGATAGAAGCATGGTTCAGGGCATCTGACACTATGGCATCTTCCGGGCCTAACAGGGTTTCAAATAGACCTGTGTTGGCATCGAAGCAGGAGGAGTAGAGGATGGTATCTTCCATGCCGAGAAATTCGGACAGATTGGCTTCCAGTTGCTTGTGAATATCCTGGGTTCCGCAAATAAAACGTACCGAGGCCATGCCGAAGCCATGGTCTGCCAACCCGGCCTGTGCCGCCTTGATCAATTCAGGGTGATTGGCCAGACCCAGGTAGTTGTTGGCGCAGAAGTTGATAACTTCTGCTTCGTTGACGCGAATGGCTGGTTGCTGTGGAGAAACTATTACACGTTCGCTCTTGTACAGACCTTCGGCCTTGACGTCGGCAAGCTGTTGGTTGATCTGATCGTAGAATGAGGTAGATGCCACCTTAAGTCTCCTTGATTGGATTATTCTGTTTATTGGAGTGGTGGCATTTTAACCCTAAAGCCAATGGCTCAACACTCTTTTTTGAGCTGGGCCGTCAGGGATAAATCAGATTAGGGCTAGTGCTTGTTTCAGATGAGAAAAACTAAGGAAGCTGAGAGAGCAAGGCACCTGAATGTCAGATGCCCAAGACGGTGAGCTAGTCTTGCTGGTGGGCCAAATTTTGGTAGTGTTGCTCCAGACGCTCGAAGGTCGAGGTGGAACTGGGGGTGGCGTAGGCCTTGAAGATCATCAGCACCCTGAGCAGGCCTTCATAGAGTGAAGACTTGGTGATATTGGCTATGCTGGATTGGGTCAGCTGATAGCTGATCCAGAAGCTGACTATCATCTTGATGGTATCGGCCAGGCTGGAGATCTTGTCTTGCTCCAGCTGCAGAAAGCCATCCTGACACAACTGTTGAAGTACGTGGCTAGAGCGGGTCAACACCTTTTGTTGGGCTTCCAGATAGCGCTTTTTCAAGGCCTCATCGCGGCTGAGGATGTCGGCCAGGTTGGCGTACATAAAGCGAAATTGCCACAGGGTATAGAACATGGCATCGAAATAGCCAATCAACAACTCGACATCGACTTGCCTGTCTTCATAGGGCTGAAACCCCAGTTCCAGATGATTTTCATACTGGTCGAAGATACAACGAATAATATCTTCCTTGTTGCGGAAGTGGTAATAGAGATTGCCCGGGCTTATTCCCAGATGAGCCGCGATATGGTTGGTGGTGATGGAGCGTTCGCCGTATTCGTTGAAGAGTTCCAGGCTGGCCTGGATGATTTTATCGCGGGTTTTCATCTGAGTCCTAAATGGTTGCGGCATCATCCGCAATCCGGCGAATGGCTCTTGGTTATGCTGCTTCGGGTATTATGCTAGCATTGTGACAATCCATCAGGCAAAACTCAATTATCCCGCCAATGAACCTTAGCCGTTACTCACTCTTGCTGTATCTGTTGTCGCCACTCTTGCTGCTGTATCTGGCATTTAGGGCATTGAAGAGCCCGGATTACCGTGGCAGGTGGGGCGAACGATTCGGCTTGTTCAAGGCCAAACCGACAGACCTGTTGATCCATACTGTTTCCATGGGGGAAACCCTGGCCGCAGTGCCGCTGATCAAGGCATTGATGCAAGCCAACCCTGACTTATCTGTCACGGTAACGACCACCAGTCCCACAGGTTCCCGTGAGGTGCGCAAGGCGTTTGGTGACACAGTGCAGCATTGTTACCTGCCGTTCGATCTCCCCTGGTGTGTGCGACGTTTTCTTAACAGGCTCAATCCTGCAAACCTGATAGTAATGGAAACTGAACTCTGGCCCAACTTACTGCATCAGGCCAAAAAACAGGGCGTAGGCATCATGTTGGCCAATGCCCGGTTGTCGGCCAAGTCGGCCGCCAAATACCAGAAGTGGGCCGGACTTAGCCTGCCGATGTTGCAACTGTTGGATAAGATAGCCGTGCAGACCCAAGCCGAGGCCGAACGCTTTATCGCCTTGGGCGTTGCCAGCGACAAGTTGAGTGTTTGCGGTAGCCTCAAGTTCGACCTGCAGTTGGATCAGCACAAGATAACCAGGGCCAGGGGCGAAAGGCAGTTGTGGGGACGCGCCTCGTCCCCGGTATGGGTTGCCGGCAGTGTTCATCCAGGGGAATTTGCCGCCATGCTGGAGTGCCATAAATGCCTGTTGGCACTGTGGCCAGAGGCCTTGTTGATCATGGTACCGAGACACCCGGAGCAGTTCGATAATGCCGCCACGGCAATCAAGCAGGCCGGACTTGCCTATGTGCGGCGCAGCAGCGGCCAAGGGCTAGCTGCCGAGACTCAGGTGCTGCTCGGGGATACCATGGGGGAGTTACTCGGGTTATATGCCTGCGGCGATCTGGCCTTTGTCGGCGGCACCCTGATCACCAATGGCGGGCATAATCCGCTGGAGCCTTCGGCCTTGGGCTTGCCGGTATTTGTCGGCCCTCATCATTGGGACTTTGCCGAGATAACTTACCTGCTGCAAGGTGCCGGGGCCTTACAGCAAGTTGAGGATGCCGCCTCGCTGGCGAGTGGCATAGCGGCACTGTTACAGGACAGCGATGCGAGACGCCGCGCCGCCCAAGCCGGCTTGGAAGTGGTTAGCAGCAACAGAGGAGCACTGCAGAAGCAGTTGCAGTTGGCTCAGGCCTTGTTGTCAGGCACTCGCTGAGCCGCGGTAGCCTTCCAGCAACCACTGCCAGTTATCTTCGGTAAATTGCAGCTGGGGCTGTTTGCGTTTTTCCTTGTTGAAGGAGCGCAGCAGCCGACTGAGATTGGCCTGTTGCCAGCCATCGGCCGGGGTTCGCAGCTCTCCTCGGTCAAAATCAATCAGATAAAAGCCCTGGTCGCTGCTGAGAATATTTTTGGCGTTGAGATCGGCATGGTAGACACCGCGCTGATGAAAACGGCCAATCAAGGCGCCGAGTTGTTGCCACTGTGGGCGTGACATGGCCTGTTTTTGCAGCAGAGCCACCAGATCCTCGGCACCATGAATGCGACGGATCAGGATATCGGCCCGGTACCAGAGCCCGAAGCGTTCCACTTTGGCGGCAATGGGCTCGGGTACAGGTAAACCTTCTTCAAAGAGTTGCTCCAAGAGCGCCAGTTCTGCCACGGCGCGGGTTTTGGTGAGGCCGGTGAACAGGTAGGCGTCTTTGCTGAACTTTTCCATCAAGCCGCCGCGCCAATAGTGGCGCAATACCCACTGCTGTTTTTCATGCTCGACAAACCAAGTGGTGTAACGCCCCTTGGATGAGCCGACAATCGCTTGCTGCTGCCGCCAAAAAGACTCGTCAAACCAGGTTTCATCCAGGGCTTGTGGGGCGGCAAGGCTCAGCGCCAGGCAACCCTTGGCGGTGTTTTTAATCTGCATCGGCTATTTGTTCGTTATAAGCGTGGAACCTGAGTCTATTCTACATTAAGATCTGGGGTTTGCACCCAAGAAGCCGATTCTGTCCATGAGTTTTGACCCCGCGAAAATTCAATCTCTCTGTTTGCTGCGCCTGTCGGCGATTGGTGATGTTTGTCATGCCGTTGCCATGGTGCAGGCAATTCAGCGCCAGTACCCGCAACTGGCCATCACCTGGGTGGTAGGCAAGATAGAATATCAGCTGCTCAAGCACCTGCCCGGGGTGGAGTTTGTGGTGTTTGACAAAGGTCAAGGCTGGAAGAGTTACCTCAATTTGCGGCGGGCGCTCAAGGGGCGTCGTTTCGATGTGCTGTTGCACATGCAGGTGGCGCTGCGGGCTACCATAGCCTCATTGATGATCCCCGCCAAAGTGCGCATAGGGTTTGACCGGGCCAGGGCCAAAGAGGGACAATGGTTGGTGACCAATGAGCAGGTTGCCCCGTTGGCCACGCCCCATGTATTGGAAGGCTTTATGGGCTTCGCTAAGGCTGTGGGGGTGACAGATCTTCAGCCTAAGTGGGACATTCCTGTGCCCGCCGCTGATACTGAGTTTGCCTGTCAGTTGATCCCTGATGGGGATAAGGCACTGATTATTTGCGCTGCCGCCAGTAAGGCAGAGCGAAATTGGTTGCCCGAACGTTATGCTCAAGTAGCCAACCATGCGCTGGAAAGAGGTTATCGTGTGTTGCTTTGCGGCGGCCCCGCTCCTATGGAGTATCAGCTTGCCGAGGCCATTATTGAACATGGCGATGCCCGCATCGAAAACCAGGTGGGTAAGACTTCACTGACGCAGCTTTTGGCGCTTTTGAAACAGGCGAGCATAGTCCTGGCGCCGGATACCGGTCCTGCTCATATGGCTGTGACCCAAGGAACGCCGGTGATCGGCCTATACGCCCATTCCAATCCTGGACGCACTGGGCCTTATACCTGTTTGGATAGCGTGGTCAGTGTCTATGATGAGGTAATCGCCTTGCAACATCCAGGCGAGGTTCCCTGGGGGACACGCGCCAAGGGCGCGCATCTGATGGAGATGATCCCGGTGGCATCTGTAATAGCCCAATTTGATCGTCTGTTGCCAGCGAGCGAAAGCGCTTAATCGAGCGATCCTCAACAATACTCCGGTCAATAGTAAGGAGCTGCCGATTAATGGTAAACTTCAGGCTTGATAGGCTCATCTGCTGACAAACATCAGTTGAGTGAAGCAATGAGGGAGGATGGGGTTTTTCCATTTAATTTTAGGGATAATGTCGATGTCCGTGGCGCCAAAATTTCTATTTGTACCTGTCTCCTGTGAAGAGGGAATAGGTGAATATATGCGTTCCACCATAGTGGCCGACGAGATCATGCAGCGTTGGCCCGGAGCACAGATTGAATTTGTGCTTAACAGTCGCGCCCCCTACGCCAAGTATTGCTCCTATCCAACGCATCTGGTTGACGACACTCCCACCAAGCGAGTGAAAGAGGTGAACCAGTTGATCTCAGAGCTCAAGCCTGACCTGGTAATCTTTGATGCGGCCGGCCGTAAAGCACAGCTGAAACATGCTTATCGCAGTGGCGCCAAGGTGGTTTTTATCAGCCAGCACAAACGCAAACGTGCTCGAGGCATGAAGCTTGTACGGGCATTGGTCACTGACAGTCATTGGGTAGTGCAGCCTGAGTTTGTGATTGGCGATATTAGTCGTTTCGATCGCTTCAAGTTAAACCTGATCAAACGGGCCGAGCCCATCTTTACCGGTCCTATCTTCGCAAGACCCGATAAAGCGTTGCAACAGCAGTTGCAGCAAGCATATAACTTAAAGCCAAAGGGATATCTCCTCTATAGCGCAGGATCTGGCGGTCATTATGTCGGCGCAACTCTTGCGGCTGAACGTTTTGCCCAAGTAGCGCAGGTCTGTTATCAAAAGATGGGGATACCCAGCGTCATGGTGTTTGGTCCTAATTATCCTAAAGCCCTGCCTAGGTTAGAGGGGGTAGTGAGCATAGAGCGGCTCTCCAGCATGGAGTTTATCAATCTGCTTGATGGCGCAGTGGGCGCTGTACTAAGCGGTGGTGATACCCTGTTGCAGGCGATAGCTCTTAAGGTGCCGACGTTGGCGGTGGCAGTTTCCAAGGATCAACCCAAGCGGATTGATAGCTGTGTGCAGCGGGGCTTAGCCATCAGCAGCGATATCGAGACAGATGCTATGTGTACTCAGGTACAGCGTCTGTTGGAACCACAAACCGTGGGGCAGTTAGTTGCCAATATGGATAAAGAGGGGGAGGCCAAGGGGCTGGATATCTGCATAATGGAGATTGCACGACTATTGGGGCTTGATTATGAGTAGTAAACGGATCGGCTTAGCTATAGACAGCCTCGCCGGTGGCGGTGCAGAGAAGATAGTCCTAACTCTGGCGACTGAACTGAAACGTTTGGGACACGAGCCGCATCTTTTGGTGCTGACTCCTCATTATGATTATGCAGTCCCTGAGGAAATTCCCTTGCATGTCTGCTTCGATGAAGGTGAGCGGCATATCATTGCCTGGTGGCGGTTGGGGCGCTCGGTTGCCAGGGTCAAGCAATGGTTCGATGAACTCGAACAGACTTATGGTGGTTTTGACCTTATTTTGTCTAATTTGGACAAGAGCAATTTATTGCTAACTCGTGCCGGTGTATCACAGCTCTATATTGTGGTGCATAACTCTATTGAAGAGGAGTTGAAGCGTGAGCGTAAACTCGGACTATTAGCTTACCTTACAATGCTCAGAACCAAGCTGGCACTAAACGGCCAGGCGTTGATCACAGTCTCCAAGGGGATCGCTCAGGAAATTCGCCAGAGCGGGCGAATTTCTCCCCGCAGTATGCGTACTATATATAACCCATTCGATATAGAAGCGATAAGGGCAAAAGCTGTAGAGGAACACCCGGATATTCCCAAAGGTGACTATCTGATCCATGTTGGTCGCGTCGCACGGCAAAAACGTCATGACATACTATTTCAGGCTCTTGCCAAGATGCATAAGCCTTTGCCGCTGGTGCTACTTTGTAACAATCCCAAGAAGGCGATGAAACTGGCCAGAAAATACGGTGTGGCCGATCGCATCATCTGTCCCGGGTTTCAGGCCAACCCCTTTCCCTGGATAAAGGGTGCGAGTCTCTTGGTGCTCAGTTCCGATTATGAAGGCTTTGGTAATGTCCTGGTCGAGGGATTATTGTGCGGCACTCCTGTGATCAGTACCGACTGCCCCCATGGACCTGATGAGATTTTAACGGGTGAACTGGCTAAATATCTGGTTCCGAGACGGGATAGTAAGGCTTTAAGTCGGAAGTTGGAGCAAGCCTTGGAGTATTATCCGCCTTTTGCCGACAGTCAGATCCTTACGCAGGTGACCATCGACAAAATTGTTGCCGACTATCTGAGCCTCTGTGAGTCCTCTTAAGGGGAATGGAATAAAACTTCACCACTTTTACCACTTGCAGCCCAATTACTTAAGCTCTTGCTTGTTTAATCGTTTTACAAGCCCTGATATTAAAGCCTCGGTGTTGGTGGGCTAAATATAAAGCATTAATAAATAATGCATTATTAAGTTTACCCTGCCCAGGTTTATGTTCAACATATACTCAATTGTTGTTTAAAGGCTGAAATTTTTCTGTTTCACCATAGAAGTTTAGGATTTGCTTTTCCACTGCATTGGCGACTTGGTGAGGGGCAATAGAGCTTGCTTTACCTGTACCTTCAAGGATGATGCTATCCCCCAGTGGTTGCCAGAGCTTAAAGTCGCTGGCCATTAGGGTTACTTGAGGCTTCGACATGCATACAGCGAGATGAGCAGTAGCAGTATCGACGCTTATGCTCAGGTCGCAAAGACCTATGATAGCTGGAAGTTCAAAGAAATTATTCAGTGCAGTAAAGGTAGTGATCTGCTTTGGATTTAAATCTTTATCTGCTCTTATCTCTGCAGTGACAGATTCAAGCTTATCTGGCGGTGTATTGACTATGAATACTAGGTTGGCATATTTTGAATTAAGCAGCTGGATCAGTTGTTTTACTTGAGGCCAGGGGTAGTCTTTTTTCGTCGCCGTTGATAGGTGATTGATAAAAATAATGAGTTTATTTGAGTCACCCTGTGTGAGTGAGGTTATCACGGGTTGGACACTTGATTGATACTCAGGACTAATATAAATATCGAGTTGTTTGCTGCCGTTAATGAGATCTGTGGTATCTAATCCTAGAAATTGATTAAAGCAGTGACCATAGAAGTCAGTAATATGTGAGCTTTTTTTAGCTATGTCACGGTAGTTGAGAGTACCATCGAGTTTGCCAGCATAGATTTTACTGGTAAATAGATTTTTTAGGGTGTAGTTCATGGTGGCGACAACTATGGCTGTCGATGAGATCTGACGTGCAATCTTTGCAAATTGTTCGCTACGATTTTTCCCTACGAAAATGATGATATCGTATTTTTTTTCTCGAGCTGTTTGGATTGCTGCTTGACGTTGATCCAAATTGCTCACAATAGGATAAACGTCGTCGAAATCCCCTATTGCATTTATCCATTCCGATAGAATTTTGTTGCGGCCTTTGGCCCAATCGTGGGGCTTACTGCGACAGTCGTCAAACCAGATATCGATACTAAGATGAGGGTATTTTGCTTTAAGGGCGCGTAACCAAACACCTTGGTAGACAAAATCACCAATGGCCAAGTGTGTCATGTACAAGACACGCTTAGCTTTCAGTATGCTTGAATGTTCAATTATGACAGACACAAGAATCTCTATTTTAGATAGTTGGTAAACTGTGTGAATTTTTTGTCAAGCTTAGGCGTTGCAAAAAGCCGCGCCAGAGCGCGTTGCCAGTTAAGATATAGCTTGGTTAATTTGCGTTGCTTCATCTTTTCAAGCCCCCCATGAGGGTTGATGTCCGATAGGCCCGTCAGATCGACTGAAACGCAGTATGGGATGAGTCCAAAAGGATAAATACCTAGCGTCCACCAGGATTTTAGGTGTCCATCAACTGGTTGTACCACATAAGGCATGTTTTTGATAAGTGCTTTAGCTCCTTTTTTACTCACTACCTGTGCTACAGCGCTAATTGGAAACTTATGATAACTAATAAATTTGTGCTTATGGTAAGTATAAGCATTCCTAATATTGCTCTGGCCACCCTTGCGGAGTGGATAAAGCTTAATGAAGTCCCATTCTTTTGTGGGTAGGTTTCGCATTAAGTCGACCACTTCTGAGAAATTGTCTTCTAGGTAGATGTCATCCTCAAGAATGAAGGCAAAATCCAAGTCATCATCGATAATTTTTTGCCATGCTTTTTTGTGGCTAAGACTGCAACCGACCTCTCCTTTACTTAGCGCCCTGTAATAGTTTTTTTGCACTAATTTGGCAGGAGAAACCTGTTCAATTTCTTCATCTGTTAGTAGGTTGCCATCAACGCCTTCTATGCGTTCGAAGGGGACTCCAACACGATTGAGTTGCTCGGTAATATGGGCCATCCGCTCTTTAGAGCGGGCTAGATTGATAACGAAAACCTTATACTTCATCATGAGTTTTAGCTATTTCCTTAAATGGTGACGAAGGCTTTGGCCAAGGCACTGATGATCGATCTCGGTAGCTTATAACGCTTATGTGCTTTGTCGATAAACAATTCCCAGCCGTCGCTTTTGATTTCTTTTAAAGTGTCAGCATCTATTTGGTTAGCAAAGATGTCGCAAAAGTCGTTTACAAATCTGACTTCACGTTTTAAGGAAGAGTTAGTATAGCCTCTACCAGCATAATGGATGAAGCTGGCTTGTTTATAATTATCTGCCCCTAAAACATCCATGCGGTTAAACTGTGAGGATATGCTCTTATTTTTGAGATTATCACGTTGTATCAGGTAGTTTACATAAGTTTGTTCATAGTACTTTATGTGATTACAAAGTTTCTGAAGATCAGATAATGAGGCAATATCAAATAATGGACATTGGCGTGAAATTAGCATGCAGCCTAAGTTATAGTAGACAGGGCGTCCATTTTCTTTGGGCCAGTCTTTTATTTCACCCATGATAGCAGAGATTTTGTCTATCACAGGTTGACGCTCTAGCAACTGTCCTTCATTAAATAGATAAATAGTATCCAGTTCATTATAAACTTCAAAAATGTTGTCAGCATCTGGAGTAATAATGATATCGGCATCCAGGTACAGTACCCTATCGTATTTTTTCAATAACTCCTTGATATATAACTTCTCTGTCCACGCAGGGCTGGCGGTATGTTTTGGATTTGTGATGGTGATTGGGTAATGGAGCTCCTTTGAAACGATAAGATCAGCACCGACTTTTTCGGCATATCTTTCGAAACTGAGTAACGCGGCACGGTACATGGGATTTTCATCACCAATAGCAAGCGTAAAAATAGCTGTTTTCAATTGATTGTCTTTCATTACAAATGGGCTCCTCAAGGCTTAATTACTGACCGATAAAGTGTTGCGCGGCCAGCCAGTCCAGATACTCGGGTACTCCTTGCTCGACTGTTTTAAAGGCCTGAGTATATCCAGCAGCCCTAAGTCGAGTGAGATCCGCCTGGGTATAGCTTTGATAGGCGCCTTTGAGCTTATCCGGGAAAGGAATATATTCGATTTCCCCCTTACCGTGATAAGCGATCACCGCATTGGCCACGTCGTTGAAGCTCTGTGCTTGACCCGTACCACAGTTGTACACCCCTGAGACACTTGGATTTTGCCATAGCCAGAGGTTGACTTTGACTACATCTTCGACATACACGAAGTCTCTCAGTTGTTTGCCATCTTCGAAGCCGTCGTGGCCCTGAAACAGGCGGCAGATACCATTCGCCTTAATCTGATTGTTGAAGTGGAAAGCTACACTAGCCATGCCGCCCTTATGTTGTTCCCTTGGTCCATAAACGTTGAAGTAACGTAGTCCGGCCACTTGAGTCGTGAAGCTATGTTGCCTGACATATTGATCGAACAGGAACTTGGAGTAGGCATAGACGTTGAGCGGCTTTTCCAGCTCCCGCTGCTCGACAAACTTATCGCTGCCGCCGTAAACAGAGGCCGAGGATGCATAGATAAACTGGCTGCCGGTACGCTCACAGAAGTGGAGCAGGGTTTTGGAATACTCGTAGTTGTTAGCCATCATAAACTTGCCGTCCCACTCAGTGGTTGACGAACAGGCGCCTTGATGGAAGATTACTTCAACCTTGTTATCGAATTGTCCCTGGTTGATCTGTTCGATGAAGTCTGCTTTATCCAGATAATCGGCGATTTCACAGTCGGCGAGATTAAACATCTTGGTGCCGTCGGTCAGGTCATCTACGGCAATAATATCACTACGCCCTAAGTTATTGAGCGCTTTAACTAAGTTGCTACCAATAAAGCCTGCGGCACCTGTGACTACTATCATAAGTATTTTCCAATTTTCGTGTGACTCGTATAAATGTCGAGTCGCTAAATGTTATAAATCCGAGGTGAGTGGTTGGGGCTCACCATAAAAGGTATCTAGGAACTGAGCAATTTCCTGTGCCGCAGCGTCAAAATCGATTAGTGCCATATTTCGGCCAGTTTTTTTGCCTATCGGTGGAGTAAAGGCTAGACGCTTGTGGCTCTGGGTCAAAGTTTGCCAGCGAATTTTGGGCGCTGAACGCCTCCCCGCATAAAAGCCTACAGTCGGCACATCATGGAGCCCAGCGATATGTAATGGGCCTGTTGAACCTGCGATAAACATGTCGGCAGCGACCAGTGATTCGGCAAAGTCGGCAAGGCCGGCTAAAGGTTTGGCCATCACCACTTTGACTCCGTTAGCTTGTAAGTCTTTATTGATTATTTGCGCTAATGCTTCTTCGTCACCGTTAAAGGTGAGTACAAACTTACAGTCGATTTTAGTATTGGCGTTTATCTGTGTTAATAGGTAGGCAAAGTCCTTTGGGGCGAGCGCACCGGATGACCCACCTGTACCCGGATGAGCAAAGATCAACTTTTCACCTGAAGAATGTTCGTAATAGGCTTGCCATTTGTCTCGCACGGCTTGTTTATCCCAATATTGTTTGGGAAGCGCTGGGATACTGTATCCAAAATGATTAAGGAAGTGCTCTACCAGTAAGCAAGCACCACGCCAACAAGGCTCTCCCTTACGATATTGAACGTTGGCTCTGTGTTTATAGAGATATTGGTACCAGTTATGCTTAGGAGCGAGTTTATAGGCAACATCTATGTGGCGTAAGATTTTGTAGATACGGTATTCGGATTGAGAGATGAGAATTGCGTCATATTGCCTGGCGCTGATGGCTTCGCCAATCTCTTCATCGTTGCCGTTATCGACAATGACATGGTCAACATAAGGGCATACTTCAGCAAATGGCTTTACGGCTGGAGAGACAAACATTTCAATACTGGCTTGCGGTAAAGCATGCCTGAGTAGATACAGTGCAGGCCACATGAGGACAAAGTCGCCAATTTTATCGTGTTTGATGACCAATACTCTTTTTAACATATGAAAAAATCAACTCATTGTAAAAACTTAAGTGATCCATTGATGTCTACATCCTCGTGAACATCAATGGATCACTCACGAAAAAAGGCGTGTCAGTATACCAATTTAAATTCCATAGATCTGTGTTTTCGTCTTTCATAACCAGGTTTCATGTCTGAAAGAATTGCATGGGTCACCAAATGCCTTGAACTCAGACTCTTTGGGTACAACCGCTGTTAAGCGGTTAACCAAGCTGATTCGATGTCAATGGTTCAATCCAGGGAGAGAACTCGTTAAACTAGGCGCGATTACACCATCAATTTAGGGCACAGAGTCATGTACACGAAAGCCATCTATCCCGGAACATTCGACCCTGTCACCAATGGGCATGCGGATCTTATCCAACGTGCCGCTGCGCTATTTTCTCACTTGGTGATAGGTGTGGCAGCCAGTCCATCGAAGCAGCCTTGTTTTACTCTGGAAGAAAGGGTCGCCATGCTCAACAAGGTGACCTCACATCTGGATAATGTCGAGGTGGTTGGCTTTACCGGGCTACTGGTGGACTTTGCCAAAGAACAGAGTGCCAATGTGTTGGTGCGGGGGCTGCGCGCTGTGTCTGATTTCGAATATGAGTTCCAACTGGCCAATATGAATCGTCGGCTCCACCCTGAGCTGGAGAGTGTCTTTTTGACCCCTGCGGAAGAAAACTCTTTTATTTCATCGACCTTGGTCAAGGAAGTCGCGCTGCACGGGGGCGATGTCAGTCAATTTGTTCATCCGGATGTTGCCAAGGCCTTGGTTACCCGAATCAAAAAGCAAGGAAGTTAATTTCAATGAGAAGTTTTTTGTACAAAAGCTTGGTGCTGGGCATTGGCCTGGGAATGAGTACTATGAGTCAAGCGGCGCCTTGGGTCGATAGTTCTGACATTTATTTAAGAGCCGATATACAAGCGCTGGCCGATGCCGGGGTAATCACGGTTCCGGTCAATACCTATCCCTTGATGTGGGCAGGTATCGGTGCCGACTTGGCCAAAGTTGAGCCGGCCACCCTGACCCCGGCGTTGACCGACGCCTTTTCCAGGGTGAATTTTTACTATCGTCAGGCGATAGACAGTCGCGGTAGTGCGGCCATCAAGGCAACGGCGGCAACCGATGCTGCCAGATTTCAACATTTTGGTTCTGACTATCGTGAGAAGGGACAACTGAGTGCCTCCTATGAATATGTCGGAGAACGTTTTGCCTTCAAGGTTGCAGGAACCGGGGCATATGATGCTCAGGATGATGAGAACGCTCGTCCGGATGATTCCTACATGGCTGTGGTATTGGGCAATTGGATAGTGACCGCAGGCGCTGTGCAGCAGTGGTGGGGGCCTGGATTTGATTCGGCCTTGCATAAATCAAATAATGCCAGGCCCATGCCGTCTGTGATGCTCAGTCGTAACAATGCCGCTGGCTTTGAAACCCCTTGGCTATCCTGGATTGGTCCCTGGACCTTGACTACTGGTATCAGTTGGATGAACGACGACAGGGCCATTGAAGATACCCTGCTGTGGAATATGCGTGGCAGTGTCAGACCCTTCAAACAGTTGGAAATAGGCCTTTCCTGGACCACGCAATTCTGTGGTGAGGGGCAGGATTGCGGTTTTGGTTCATTCTGGGATGCTATTTCAGGTGGTACCGAGTGTGCCGATGGAGATCCTAACTGTGACCCTTCCATGCAGTCCAAGATAGGCAACCAGATGGCGGGTTTCGATATTCGCTATGCCGACACTCTGTTTAACGTGCCTTTCGGCCTTTATCTGGAGCGCACCTGTGAAGACTCCAGCGGTTCGGCGCCATGGCAGATTGCCGACTGTGCCATGCTGGTGGGCGCTGATACCCGCTTCAACCTGGCGCAGCAACAATATAAGCTGTTCTTTGAGTATACGGATACAATGGTAGCCTGTGGTAGCGACCCTAATGTGTTTAACTGTTTCTATGAACATAGCACTTACCTGAGTGGTTCACGTTACTATCAACGTTCTTTGGGATCCACCTATGACAGCGATGCCAAGGTTTATGTGTTGGGTTTGGTTGGGCAATTTGCCGACAGCCACGGCATCAACGCTTACCTGCGTTATGCTCAACTCAATAAAGACGGCAAGTCTCCTTCTCATGGTTGGGCACCTCAGCCTGCCAAGGAAGACCTATTGATGTTGGAGCTCAGCTATCGAATGCCCTTGTTGAAGGGAATGATGACTTTTGGGGGAACTGCTTCCCGTTCAGAATTCGATACTGATAACGATACAGATGCCAGCCTATTTGGCAGTTACGAATACAGATTCTGAGAAATAACACCTTCCCCAAGCCGGCTTAGCCGGCTTTTTTATGTCTGTAATTAAAATGTTATCAGCATTGGTTTTAATGGTTGCGTAAAAAGCGGCGTTGACATAATTTAGCCTTAAGAAACGACTTCTATGCTGCAGTTCAAGCCTATGGAACATAGGCTTGAACTGTTTTTAGGTCAGTATCCCGGGAGCTTATTTTTGATTTCAGTCGTAATACCCGCCAAAGACGAAGCCGGCAATATAGGCCCTCTCATTAATGAAATCTGTCAGGCCTTGGCAAGTACAACTCCATTTGAAATTCTGGTTGTGGACGATGGCAGCAGCGATAACACTGCCAACGAAGTGTTACAAACCGCAGAACAAAATGGTTGTGATGCCAGAGTTATCCGTCATAAACGCAGTACAGGTCAGAGCACGGCTATCTGCACGGGAGTGCGCGAGGCCAAGGGGGAATATATAGTGACCCTGGACGCCGATGGGCAGAATGATCCTGCGGATATCCCCGCCATGATCCGGCTTATCCCGCAAATGAACAGTGCTGATTTTTGTATCGCAGGTTATCGAAAGCACCGTAAAGACACGGCTTGGAAACGCTTTCAATCCCGTTTTGCCAACCGGGTACGCGATGCTTTGTTGCACGATGGCGTTCCGGATACCGGCTGTGGCCTTAAACTGTTTCCACGAGCCAGTTTTCTGAAACTTCCCTATTTCAACCATATGCACAGGTATATTCCGGCGCTTATCCGCCGTATTGGGGGAGATGTGCGTATTTCCGTGGTTAATCACAGAGATAGACAAGCCGGTATTTCAAAATATACTGCCTGGAATCGACTCTGGGTGGGAATCGTCGATATCTTGGGGGTGATGTGGTTGATCCGCCGGGCCAAAATTGCCGAGATAGACAGCATTGAACACAGCCGCCGGGATTAAGTTGAAGCGTTTGCTAAAGACACTGTTGTTGCTCTCTGTCTTGCTTGGGCTGATGTTGGCCGTTCAGGCCGGCTGGTTTGAGCATCTCACCGACAGCAACTGGGTTGCCAACTTTATTCAGCGCCAAGGGAGTGGTGGACTGGCGTTACTGTTTGCTGTGGGCACCCTGTTTACTGCCGTGGGGGGGCCGAGACAGATCATTGCCTTTGTTTTCGGCTTCGCGCTTGGGGGGGCTGTTGGCGCCCTGTTTTCTACCTTTGCCGCCTTGGCGGGTTGCCTTCTCAGCTTTTACTGTGCCCGTTTGACGGTACGCGAATTCTTGCAAAAACGTTTTGGTATACGGCTGCAACGTTTTGAACGGATGATCATCCATCGCACCTGGCTCAAAGTATTAATGATTAGGCTGTTACCTGTGGGCAGCAACCTGTTGACCAATCTTTTCGCCGGGGCAACCCGGGTTCCTGTCGGCGGTTTTTTGCTTGGCAGTTTCATTGGTTATTTACCGCAGATGCTGATCTTTGCCTATGCCGGGGCCGGCTTGGGCTTGTCTGATCAGTATCAACTCGGCATCAGCCTGGTGCTCTTGCTGCTTTCCAGCTTTATAGGAACTTACCTTTACCGCAATCGCCTGAGTCGTCAGGTGGATGATTTGGTCACAGAAAAACAGGAGCTTTGATGAATTGGCTGCGTAGCTACTTTGGCAGTGATAGTTACACCAGGGTGTTTTGGGCATTGTTCTGGCTGACCTTGTTTATTATGTTGCTGGGAATTGGATTCCGCTCTCCCTGGCCTGCTGACGAACCCAGATTTGTCGAAGTTGCCAGAGAAATGGTCAGTAGCGGTCAGTGGTTGTTTCCCAGTCGCGGCGGCGAATTTTATCCTGATAAACCGCCGGTTTTCATGTGGGCCATAGCACTTTGCTACGCCTTGATTGGTGACCTCAAGCTGGCTTTCTTGCTGCCCAATGCCCTGTGTGGTTTGTTGACAGTGATGCTGGTCTACGATCTGGGCGCCAGACTTTGGAATGTTCGCACCGGGCGCAATGCTGCTCTGCTGCTGCTATTGGTGCCGCAATTTTTGATGCAGGCCAAGAATGCTCAGATAGATGCCATGGTGATGTGTTGGATTACTTTAGGGTGTTATGGCCTCTTGCGCCATTTCCTCAAAGGGCCGAGTTGGGGCTGGTATTTCGCCGCCTGGGGCTTTATGGGGTTGGGGGTTATCACCAAGGGGGTTGGCTTTCTGCCTCTGCTGTTGCTGTTGCCGTTGGCATTTTACAGCTGGCAACGAGGCTTATGGCGAGAGAGCTGGCGCTGGCGGGCGCTATTGGGGCCGGTCGCCATGTTGGCCGTAATTGCGCTCTGGTTGGTTCCCATGATACTGACGGTTCAAGCATCCGCGAGCCCGGATCACCTGGCTTACATGAACAATATTTTGTTTAAGCAAACGGGTGAACGTTACGTCAACGCCTGGGATCATATCAAACCTTGGTATTTCTTTGTTTTCAGTGTCATTCCTTGGCTCTGGTTCCCTCTGCCTTTATTGGCATTGGCTTACGGAAAGCGCCTCTGGGCGGCCATTAAGGCAGACCCAGGCATTGCCGTCTTGCTGTTATGGGTCTTGTTGGTGGTGGTGTTTTTCAGTATCAGCCCAGGTAAGCGCAATCTCTATATTTTACCGGCACTGCCGATGGCCGCGCTGGCCATTGCGGCTGCATTGCAGGGAGCACAGTTGTGTCTGTGGTTTGAGCGTTTGGTGTCCGCCCTGTTGTGGTTGTTGGGGGGCTTGCTGCTGACTCTTGGGGTGCTGGCATTGCTGAATCATCCCAAGTTGCTTGAGAGGTTGGCGGACTATACCGATGATCTCACAGGTATCGGCTACCTGTTTATGGTGCTGGGTTCTTCCTGGCTAATTTTGATTTGGTGGCTAAGGAAGCAGCCTTCGCTGTTCAGGGCCGGCGCTGTAACTATTCTAGGATGGCTCCTGGTCAGCACCTGGGGTTATCTGTTGCTCGATGAAATACGTACTCCCAAGGCTTTGATGCAACATACTGCCGAGGTGATAGGTGAGGAAGCTGAGCTTGGATTAATCCGCTTCAAGGAGCAGTTTATTCTGTTTTCTCCCATAAGTATTACCCATTTTAGCTATCTGGCATCCACCGCCGAGCAGGAGCGCCGGGCCTGGCAGTGGCTGCAACAAGGTAAACAACGCTATCTCCTGGTTCCCGGTTGGGTAACCCTTGAATGCTTTGATTTGAGTAAGGGGCAGAATATGGGCTCGGCCCACAGGCAAGATTGGTATTTACTGTCGGCATCGGCGAGTCTGCCCGAATGTCAGTCGCCCAAGACTATGGTCAGTTACTACACCCCGCATCCGGGGCAGTGGATGCGGGAATAGCCTTGGGTCAGCGCGTCTGGCACAGGCTGCAAAACACTGTGCTGCGCTGTCCCAGGCGTATTTCGGATAATAGATGGCCACATTGGGTGCAGGTTTCCCCACCGCGGCCATAGACATGCAGCTTTTGGGCAAAGTAACCCGGTTTACCTTCGGCATTGGTGAAATCTTTCAGTGTGGTGCCGCCCTGTTTGATGGCCTGGGCCAGGATCAGCTTTATCTCGGCGACCAGCACTGTCAGCCGCTCTTTATCCACTTTACCGGCATCGGCCTGCGGGTGGATCCCGGCGGCAAACAGGGCTTCGTTGGCATAGATATTACCGACACCCACCACAATGGCATTGTCCATCAGACAAAGTTTTATCGCCTTCTTCTTGCCCTTGAGTGCCGCGTGCAGTTGCTCGACATTAAAGGCATCCGTTAAGGGTTCGGGGCCCAGTTTGGCCAGCAGTGGATGAGCCGTTTCCGGCAACTCGCACCAGAGCCAGGCACCGAATCTGCGCGGATCGTTGAACCTCAGCACCCGGCCGTTTTCCAGCTCCAAATCTATATGGTCGTGTTTCTCCGCCGGTGTGCTACGGGGCAAAATCCGCAGGCTGCCGGACATCCCCAGATGCACTATGCAGGTACCGGCATCTGTATCCAGCAGCAGGTATTTGGCGCGGCGGCGCACGGCTCTGATGGTCTGTCCTATGATATTGCGGGCCGTTTCCGGTACCGGCCAACGCAGCGAAGGATTCCGAACGATAAGGTTACTGACGGTCTGATCAACAAGATACGGCGTAACCCCGAGGCGGGTCACTTCCACTTCCGGCAATTCTGGCATAAGGCTCTCTGCTCTATCAGCTTGTGGATACACTCAGCAGAGGTACAACACCACTTCTGAGGCTGGGGGGAATAAGATACCAGTTCCCGGCGGCAGATTTAAGCAGTCCCTGATGGGGATAGAACAGCCAAAGTTGTGGCTCGGCAGCGCCGCTGACTTTCAGCAGCAACTCTTGTGGCCGCTCATCTTGGGTGAGTTCAGGCTTGCTGGCCAATGGTGATACCCGAATACTGAGCCAGGCTTGACTCCAGTCGGCGCAATTGAGCACCTTGGGGTCACACTGCCATTGGCCAGTGGCGGCCTGTGCCAACCAGATCCCGTCCAGTTGCAGCTGTTGCAGTTCAGTATGGCTGTCAAACAGATCGCGGGTATCGGGCACCGAGTTCATGCGTTTATCCAGCAAGGTCAGTACCGACACCATCAAAATGGAGGCCAGAATAATGATGTTATTCCACTGTTTGCGGGTCAGTGCCATGGGCAAAAATAGTTTGATTGAGGTCGAATCGCCAGTGTAGCACGGTGGCAGGTATCAGCCACCCGTGCTGTTCATAAACCTCAGGATCTGCACCTGATTGGGATCGTCGAAGTGATGCTCCTTGGGCTTGCGCTGAATCGCCTCGAAGATAGCTTGCTTCAACACGTCTATGTCACCTGGATGGCTGCGGATGAGCTGCTTCAGATCCAGCGAGTGTTCATTCCCCAGGCACAGCAGCAAGCGGCCTTCGGCCGTGACTCTGACCCGGTTGCACTCATGGCAAAAGTTATGGCTGTGGGGTGAAATAAAACCTATATGGATAGGGCTGTCGGCCATGCTGTAGTAACGTGCCGGGCCGCCGGTACGCTTGGATGACAGGCTCAAGGGCCAGCGTTGATTGATAATTTCCCTGACATCACTGCTGCTCATGTGTCTTGGCAGAGAACGCTCCTCCATCACACCCAGAGGCATCTCTTCGATAAAGGCGATATCCAGCTGCTTTTGACGGCAATACTCCAGCAGATCGATAATTTCGTTTTCGTTGCGTCCCTTGAGGATCACGGCGTTGATCTTGATCCTGTCAAAGCCGGCTGCCTTGGCGGCATCTATGCCCTTGAGCACTCGCTCCAGCTTGCCGTTGCGGGTCAGGGTGGTGAAGAGTTCGCTCTTTAGGGTGTCCAGGCTGATATTGAGGCGGTTCAAGCCGGCGGCTTTCAGCGCCGGAGCCAGTTTGGCCAGCCTGGAGCCGTTGCTGGTCATGGAAAGATCTTTGAGCCCAGGTAATGCCGCGAGCTGCGCCACCAAACGGTCGCAATCGCTGCGTACCAAGGGTTCGCCGCCGGTGAGGCGTATCTTGCTGACGCCAAGCTCGGTAAAGGCGCGGCCGATAAAAGCCAGTTCCTCCAGGCTCAATACCTGTTCCCGCGCTAGAAAACAGGGATCTTCACTCATGCAATAGATGCAGCGAAAATCACACCTGTCGGTAATGGAGAGGCGCAGATACTCTATTTTGCGGCCAAAGCCGTCACTTAGGCTGTTCAAGGGCAGCCTCAGAGCAGGTCTGCAAACGGGTGTACATAGACGGTTTCACCCGCCTCTATGCGTTCATCGGCCTCACCGATAATCACCAAGCAGTTGGCCTTGACCATGGAGCTGAGCATGCCTGAGCCCTGGGCACCGGTCGTGCGTACGTGCAATTGGCCGTCATCTCCCAGGGTCATGATGCCGCGGCTAAACTCGGTGCGGCCGCTGCGGCTGCGCATGGCTTCATCGGCAATCGCCGGCAATAGTCTTGGTTGCCCGCTTGGTTCACCGGCCAGTTTACGCAATGCAGGTTGAACAAACATCAGGAAAGAGACCATCACGGCCACAGGGTTGCCGGGCAAGCCGAAGAACAATGTTTGGTCTATCTTACCGAATGCCAATGGGCGTCCCGGGCGCATATTGATACGCCAGAAGTTGATTTCTCCCAGCTTGGCCAGCACTGTCTTGATATAATCGGCATTGCCGACAGACACCCCGCCCGAGCTGATGATCACATCGGCCTGAGTCGCCGCCTGGCTCAATGTTTGGCTTAGAACCGCTTCTGAGTCTTCGATGATCCCCAAGTCCAGCACTTCACAGCCCAGACGCTTGGCCATCGCCTTGATGGTATAGCGGTTGGAGTCGTAGATGCAGTTGGCCTTGAGCTCAGTGCCGGGTTGGCTGACTTCATCGCCGGTGGAGAATACGGCAATTCTGGGGCGGCGTTTGAGGGGCATCTCAAACAGTCCCAGCGAAGCCAGTAGGCCTTGCTCGGCAGCGCCCAAACGTGTACCACCACTTAGGGCAACGGCGCCTTGGGCTATATCTTCACCCGCCAGACGCACGTGCTGGCCGCGGTAGATTTTGCCACTGAAGCTGACCTTGCCATCAGTTTCAGTGGCAAGCTCTCTGGGTTGAATGGTATCTGCACCCAAAGGAACCGGCGCACCTGTCATAATTCGTACCGCTTCACCCGGCTGCAACTGGCCAGAATATTGATGACCGGCCAGCACTTCTCCTTTCAGCTCAAAGGGTTGTGACATGTTGTCTTGAAACGCGAAGGCGTAACCATCCATTGCCGAGTTGGTCTGCTGTGGCACATTCACAGGTGATATTGCATCCTGGGCCAGAATACGGTTGTCGGCCTCATCGAGCGTCAACAGCTCTGTCTCTGTGACGGGTTTGACTTGCTCCAGGATATGGTCAATGCCTTGACGTACCGACAGATTCTGTTCACTGCCGAGCTCACAGGCGCTTAAGGGCAGGGCTCTTGCTGAAGAGGGCTTGGATTCGGGGCGATAATCGCGAACATACTGCTGCACAAAGTCAGCGATTTGCGCCACATTGTTGAGATCCAGGCGGCGGATCTCCCCTGGCAGCTTGGTTTCGTCACAGCAGGCTATTGCGAGGATATTGGGATCCTCGGTATGGATAAAGGGTTTGCCGTGGGCGGCTCGGTGTAATTCAATCTTGGGCAGCGCCAGTTTCTTGAAGCCTTCCACCAACACCAGATCGGCCTTGTCCTGTTCCAGCTGGCCGAGTAGATGCAGCAGATCCGGATCTCTGTCCAGCGGATCTTCTGTCATCAAGGCCCAACGTACATGGGAGGCCACCAACATCTGTCTGGCACCGGCTTTGCGCATCTCATAGCTGTCTTTACCCGGCTCATCGATATCAAAGTTGTGATGGGCATGTTTGATCACTGCCAGTCTCAAACCACGACGATTCAGTTCAGGGATCAACTGCTTCAGCAGTGTGGTCTTGCCTGTGCCGCTATAGGCACAGAAGCCCAACACGGGAATGGACAGGGGATTGGTAAAGACAGTGCTCATAGAAACCTCTTAAGCTTGGGATATTTCCGCCGCGAGTTGTTGTTTTTGTTCGTTGGTGTTGACGTTAATAAAGGCGTTGGGTTGATCGGCGAATGATTCAACCACTACCGGGTGCTCACTGTACCAGAGATCAATACGGCGCCTGCCTGAATCGAGAAACGCCTGCATCGAATCCCTCACCGTCGGTTTGAGCAGCATAACCACTGGCTGCTCCCGCTCGCCGTCGGATGCCACGGCGAGATCCGCTTCTGATGCCAATAGTTTTTGCGCCATGCGCTCAACCAGGTCTTTGGGCAGCAAAGGGCAGTCGCAGGGCACCACTAACAGCAGATCGGCGTCTGTTTTGTCCAGGGCGCTGATCATCCCTGCCAACGGCCCGGGATAGCCCTGTTCCAGGTCGGCAATGACTGGAAAACCGAACTCAGCATAACGTGTTTGATTGCGGTTGGCGTTGATCAGGATCTGATTCACCTGAGGTTTTACCCTGTCGATAACATGGGCAATCATGGGACGCCCCAGCAGATCTACCAGTCCTTTGTCTTCTCCGCCCATACGCCTGGCCATGCCTCCGGCGAGTATTACCGCATCAATGCGCTGCGACATAGTTCTCCTCCTGCAGTTCTTCCGTGGCCAGTCTCAAATTGGCTGAGGTTGTCAGTTGTTGTGATTCTATATGCCAATGTTGGTGACAAAGTGCGGTCAGCTCTGAGTGCTGGTGGCTACTGATCAGCAGCCCAGTACCTTGTTGCTTTAATTCGGCAATCATAGCAAAAACGGTTTGCTGCGATGCCCTGTCCATATTGGATATGGGCTCATCGAGCATGAGTAACTTGGGTTTCAACAGCCAGGCTCTGGCCAGTGCCAGCCGTTGCCGTTCGCCGCCGGATAACGTTGAGGCGTTAGTCTTGAGCAGTTTCCCCAATTGGGCATTTTCTATCGCGCTTTGCATCCTAGTGCGCTGCTCGGCTTTATCCAGGCTGCTGTATTTCTGCGCCAGTTGCAGATTGTAGCTGACACTGCCTTCAAATAGGTATGGGTGCTGATGCAGGTAAATAGCCTTGCCGAGCAAGGTATCACCTCGCCACCAGGGCGCAGCTGGAAATCCTTGGGTATAGATGGTACCGGCGCTGGGCTTGAGTAAGCCGGCCAGCAGCTTCATCAGAGTGGTTTTACCGCAGCCATTGTCACCTTGCAGATAGATGACTTCGCCCTGGCAAAACTCCAGTTGCCGGGCGCGAAATAACAGGCGTTCACCAAAACGCATCTCAAGATCTTGGGCTATCAGCTTTATCATCAAGCGTCCTAATGACTTCTGGGATTGGCCCTGCCGCGCAGAGTACCCAGAGCAAAATTCAGTATCAGTGCCAGCACCAGCAGCACCAAGCCAAGGGCTATGGCCTGGGCGAAGTCCCCTTTACTGGTTTCCAGCGAAATCGCGGTGGGTATGTTACGGGTAACATGGGCTATATTGCCACCAACCATCATGGAACAGCCGACTTCGGTAATGATACGGGAAAACGCGGCGATAATCGCCAGTAACAGCGGTACTCTCAGCTCGCGGCAAACCACCCAGATAGCCGAGCTCCAACTGGCACCCAGGGTGCGGCTGGTTTCCCAGGCGCGGCGGTCGACACTGGTGAAGGCGGCATGGCTCATGGCTATCAGTACCGGGGCGCAGATCATCATCTGCCCGAGGATCATCCCCTTTTGGGTAAAGAGCCAGCGCAGGTCGCCCAGGGCACCGTTACGGGTCAGTAGTAGATAAGCCAACAGGCCAACCACCACAGTGGGAATGGATTGCAGGGTTTGCACCAGGTTGGTTACCAGCCAGCGACCGGGAAACTGAACAAACGCCAGGGCGAACCCCAGTATCATGGACGGCAGCAAGGTGATCAGCAGTGCCGCGAAAGATACCGAGAAAGAGACGGAGATAATAGACCAGACTTCGGGGTCTCTGGAAAACAGCAGGCCGAGGGCCTGCTGTATAAGGGCTAACCAGCCTTCACTCATTTGCCGTAAGTTGCCTTGAACAGTTGTTCACCTTGAACTTTATAGCTGTTGATCATGCTTTGTGCTTCTTTGCTAATCAACCAATCACTGAAGGCACGTGCACCTTTGTGATTCAGATCAGGGTATTTGGCAGGGTTGATCAGGATAACCTGATAAGGGTTGGCCAGAGTGGCGCCGCCGTCGAAGTCGATACTCAGGTCCAGTTTGGCTTTGTAAGCCACGAAAGTACCACGGTCAGACAGGGTGTAACCTTGCAGTTCATTAGCCATCAGCAGGGTTTTACCCATGCCTTGACCTACAGAAGTATAGCCTTTGAAGTCTGGAGTCACGTTGGCGGCTTTCCAGATCAACAGTTCTTTCTTGTGAGTACCTGAGTCATCACCACGGGATACGAAAGGTACGCCTGACTTGGCGATTTTGGCGAAGGCTTCTTCGGCATTCTTGCTGTCACGAGCCTTGGCAGGGTCGTTCTTTGGGCCTAGGACAACAAAGTCGTTTTCCATGATACCGCGAGGTTCAACACCGAAACCGTCGGCAACGAACTTGGCTTCTGCGCCAGGAGCGTGAGTCATCACCAGATCCACGTCACCTTGGGTACCCAGTTTCAGGGCTTTACCTGTACCTGTGGCGATCACCTGTACCTTGTAACCTGATTCAGATTCGAATTTTGGCAGCAGGTAACCCAGCAGACCTGAGTTTTCAGTACTTGTGGTGGTGGCCAGCTTGATGGTTTCCTGAGCGGAAGCCGGGGCAGAGATCATCAGGCCTGCCGCAATGGCAAGACCCAGCAGTTGTTTCAAGTTCAACATTATTGCTCCTTGGCATGATTTTATAAGTGTGCCGAACCCATAAGCCAGCGGGCCACGGCCTTGTACTCGCACCCAATAAAGCAATTTGGGTGCCAAAGATGAATGTCAGCTATAAACCGATATTGAGGGATCCAATATGTGAACTGGATCCCAAGCTTGGTAAATAAGTGTCAGACAAATTGTCCCAATCGGCTTTTTCGCTGGTTCATAGTGACCAATTTTTACCGTATCAATGATAGAATCTATTTCAATTGAGTCAAAATGTCCTGAAGCCGACAATATGAGCCAGATAGAAAAGCCACTTAAGTCTAAGCCAATGCCTTCTGCCGTGTCCGTGTTGATCGTCGACGACGAGCCCGGTATGCGCAGTTTCCTCAACAAAGCGCTGGCAAAGAAATTTGCCCTGGTAGAAACCGCCGCCAGCATAGAAGAAGCTGAACAACTGCGAAGCCGTTGTCACTTCGATCTGCTGATTGTGGATATACGTCTGCCCGGCCGCTCAGGTATTGAGTGGCGTGAGGCGCTGGATGATCAAGAGCGGCGTTCCGACATCATCTTTATGACGGGCTATGCCGATATGGAAGTGGCTATTCAGGCACTTAGGGCCGGCGCTTCCGACTTCATCATGAAGCCCTTTCATCTTGAGCAGATGATGAAGGCGGTCGATCGCTGCATCGAGCGGCGCTTATTGAAGCGGGAAAACCTGATGCTGCGCCGGGAAGTGTCCAGCGGCTACTCCTCCACCATCATAGGCAACAGTGATGCCATGATGGAGGTCAAGCGGGTGATTGAGCGAGTGGCACCGACCAATGCCGTAGTGCTTATCGAAGGCGAGTCCGGCACGGGCAAGGAGCTGGTGGCCAGGCAACTTCACCTGCTCAGTGGTCGTCAGGGCCCCTTTGTACCGGTTAACTGCGGCGCCATTGCCCCAGAGTTGCTGGAAAGTGAACTCTTTGGTCATACTGCAGGTTCCTTTACCGGCGCCAAGGGCAATAGGGAAGGCTTATTTAGTTTTGCCTCCGGCGGCACCATCTTCCTCGATGAGATCGGGGAAATGCCGCTGAAAATGCAGACGGCCTTACTGCGGGTGCTGGAACAAAAAGCGATTCGTCCGGTTGGCAGCGAGAAAGAAGTCAATATTGATGTTCGGGTGATAGCGGCAACCAACCGTAAACTGGCCGAAGAGGTTGAAGCCGGGCATTTTCGCCGCGATCTCTTTTACCGTCTCAATGTGCTCGACATAGTGATCCCGCCATTGCGGGAAAGGCCGGATGATGTGGTGGAATTGACCCATCATTTTACCCGTCAGTTGGCCGCAGAGCTCGGGGTGAAAGAGGTGGTCTGGAGCCATGAGGACCTGCTCAAACTGCAGCAACATCAGTGGCCGGGGAATATCCGCGAATTGCGTAACATGATAGAGCGCTGCATTCTGCTCGGTAAGCCACCGGCGGAATACTGGAAAGAACAGCCCAAGGCCGAACTGAATGCTCAGCCTGGCTATCCCCACGACTGGGCGCTCAAGGATGTGGAGAAAGACCATGTCACCGCCGTCGTTGACTCCCACGGAGGCAACAAGTCGGCGGCAGCCCGGGTGCTGGGAGTGTCTCGCAAGACACTGGATCGTAAATACAAAGAGTGGTTTGACTGCGAGTCGGAGGTCTGAGCTTGTCACTGTTCAAACGGCTCTTTGGCCTGAGCTGGCAGCAGCTACAGGCAAAGGTGCGTTATCGCATTCTGATCCTGACTCTGTTGCCCATCTTGCTGACACTGGTGAGCCTGGTGTTTATCACCATTTACTGGAACATCAGCTATACAGGCAAACAGCTGTTTATGAAGGTCAAAGCAGACCTGACCGTGGCCAATAACACCTTGGATGCCGTGCAGGAGCGCCAGGAAAAACAGCTGGAACATGTGATGCAGTCCTTCGATTTCCAGACCCACTTTCGCTCGATACTCGAAGGTAAACAGCTGAAGCAGAAAGAGCTCAATGTTTTTCTGGATCAGCAACGCAAAGCATTGGATCTCGATTTTTTGCGTCTGGTTAGAATCGCCGATGCGGCGGCCGATCCGGACTTGCGGCAGATGCTGCCCTTGGTTCAGGGACAAAGCGCCTATTCCGGGTTGATGGTACTCTCCAGCTCGCGGCTGGCGCGAATCGATCCCGAGTTGGCCGAACGTGCCAAGATCCCGGTGAAAATGACCTTGAGGGCACAAAATCCCGATAGGGAAGTTGAAGAGCGGGGCATGCTCAGCCGCAGCCTGCTGCCGGTAGCCGATGAAAACGGCAAGATCGGCTGGTATCTGGATGGTGGGATCCTGTTTAATCGCAACACTCGCATCGTCGATCATATTCGCGATCTGGTCTATGACAAGGGCACACTGCCGGAACGTTCCATAGGCACTGTGACCATCTTCCTCGACAATATCCGCATCAGCACCAATGTGCCTCTGCATTTCTTCCCCAAAGAAGATGAGAATCGCGGCCGGGCATTGGGCACACTGGTGTCGGAGGAGGTACGTCAGCAGGTGTTGGTCAAAGGCCAACTCTGGGTTGATAGAGCCTTTGTTTACAACGACTGGTTTATCTCGGCCTATGCGCCGTTGACCGATATCCGCGGTCAACGGATAGGCATGATCTATTCCGGGTTTTCCGAGTCGCCTTTTATCCACAACTATCTTCTTAATATCATAGAGTTGGGCACCATTTTGATGTTGGTGTTGCTGGTTTCCGGACTCTTGGTTTATCGCGGCGCTTACAGTTTATTGCAACCGATTGAACGAATTCATCAAGTGGTTAAGGCGGTGCAGTCCGGGCGTAACCTGCGTATCGGCGAGCTGGGACTGGACAGAGACAATGAGCTGGCCAACCTGGCAGAGCAGTTTGACCGTATGCTCGATTTGTTGCAGCGCCGCAATGCGCAAATTCAAGCGGCAGCCGAGCAATTGGAGATGAAGGTCGAGGAACGTACCCGTAGCCTGCAGGAAAAAACCGAAGAGTTGCAGCGCAACGTACAATTGCTGAACGAAACCCGTCAGCAGTTGGTGACCAATGAAAAACTGACCGCCCTCGGGGAATTGACCGCTGGGATTGCCCATGAGATCAATAACCCTACCGCCGTAATCCTCGGTAATATGGAACTGCTGCGGGTGGAGCTTGGTGACAACGCTGAGGTCGTTGAGGAGGAAATAGACCTCATCATCCAGCAGGTAGGCCGTATTAGTACAATTATTCGCAGCTTGCTGCAGTACAGTCGTCCCGGTGAATTCAATGCGCCGCTGGAGATGCATCAAATCACACCTATTATTGAAGAGATGCAGCTGCTGGTGCGTCACTCATTGGGTAAGCAGGAAGTGGTGTTGTTGCCTGAGCTGAACGCCAGTTATCCGGTGCAGGTGAATCGTCCACAATTACTGCAGGTGTTGATCAATCTGGTGGTCAACGCCGCTCATGCTATGGATGGCAAGGGGCGGATCTGGATCCGCACCTATGATTGGGTGGAACAGGATGAACCTGTGGGGATCAAGATAGAGATTGAAGATGAAGGTTCAGGGATCCCGCAGGAGCAATTGAGCCGGATATTCGATCCCTTCTATACCACCCGTAAGGATGGTACCGGGCTGGGCTTGTCGTTGAGCTACGGTATTATCAAGCGTATAGGCGGCACCATAGAGGTCAGTTCGACTCTGGGTAAGGGGACGCAGTTTACTGTCAGTATTTATCATATAGCTAAAGAGGATCAGTCAGGCCCCTATGATGGTCTGCTGTTCGGGTAGGTTATAGGCTTGGCGTGCAAACAAAAAAAGAGCCGGGTAATTAACCCGGCCACAAAGAGTGTGTGAGCAATGTCGTGCTTTGCAAACTCAGGAACACCATAACTCTCAGCGGGTAATGCAGGCCTAAAGCTAAGGATGAGTTTTGGAACGCGAGTTAACAATAATCATTCTCATTTATGTTTGCAACTGTTTTTTTGCCCTTTCTAGATAAAATCTTTCCGGCCTAATTGTTCTCATCTTGGGTGTTTATCAAAAATATTTGATTAGTAAGTGGTTTTTTGATGCGTTTGAATCTAAATCACTGGTCGAAAACCATTGGCAGTTTTGCTGCTAAATCCAGATTGCGGCCCCTTTCTTGGTGCCTGATTCTCCCAATATTGGTTTGTAGAGAGGGGCATCAAACGTTTGAATAGCAGTGAGAGGGAGAAATAGTTAGTGGGGATAAGGGGCATAAAGCTTAGACAATAACAATCAGCCAAAAAAAAGGTTCATCGCGGATCTCCGGGGAACGCCTCTCTGACTTTCAGAAAGAAGTATTCGGTATCCCGGTAGCCATAGCCCATTCGCTTCAGCAGTTTGATTTTGTTGTTCATCCCTTCCAGTCGGCAGGTGTGCAACGGATGAACCGCTGAAGCAACTATGCCATGAAGATAGTTTTTAAGACGCTGGCCAAATTGGAGTAACGGCCTGATACCACTCTCTCTGACTTGTTGCCACCAAAGGTTCCATTGAGCCGTGGCTTCGGCTTCATCTGTGCAGTACCACATCTCCTTGAGTTGCTCCCT